>JBJEPA010000023.1:0-11562 GCA_051880995.1 Ruminococcus sp. | reverse complement strand
TGTGTCCGCTTTGGTTTGTCCAAAAAGAAATTGCTGAGGTTATTATCTTTATTGCTGTATAGATAAGAACAGCAAAAGGAATAAGCAAAAGTAGTACAAGCACTCTGTGCCAAACAATATCTGCACCAATCTGAACAAGACTGTATGCAATGAGTATGATACCCATTAGCAATTCTCCAAAGGCATCAATCTGGAATTTTTCAACTGTAACATAGAAAAGGCTATTGATAGGTCTTGTAAGATACTTATCAAAGTCACCTTTTCTAACGATATTGTATCCAACCATCCACAGATTGTCAAAGAACATATGGTCAATAGCCTTTGGTATCAGGCTGAATCCGTAAATAAACAAAATCTCGTTAAATGTCCAGCCGGCTAAATCGGGAATTTGACTAAAGATAATTCCGATAAACAGAATTTCAAGCGCCTGACTTAAAAGAAAGCCTACTGCTCCTATAATAAAGTCAACTTTGTATTCCATTAGCCTTTTAAGGTACTGGGAGATAAAAATCCTATGAAGTCTTAACGCTCTTTTCATATTATCAACCTCCCTGTAGGCATACGTGCTTCATTGCGCTCTTCCAAAGTAATTTGGAAACAACTACAAAGAACGCAAGCCAGAAAATCTGTAGTGCCATTGAGGACACAATTTGTGAACCTGTGTATATTCCCATATATATCATAACAGGGGTATAGGAAAGGCTGGCAAAAGGCAGATATGTCAGTACAATTCTAAGCACATCCGGCATAAAAGCAAGGGGTATTGTTGCACCTGACAGGAAGTTTACAATAACATTTTTGATTAGATTTGTTCCCCATAGGTTTGTAAGGAAAAATGCCAAAAAGCCGTAGCACACATTAAAGTAAAAATTAATGAGGTAGGCAAGTTGCAGGGAAACAAAAAACAGTAAGAAGTACCAAATGTTAAAGCAAACACCGCCTGTTGCAACGAACCTGTAAATTTCCACTCCCAAAACAATAGGGACAAACATTATGGAATAGTTCATCACCTTGTTGCCAAGCTCCTGAAACAAAAAGCACATATCAAAGGAGCAGGGCTTAATGAGCCTCATAGTAACAGAGCCGTCCACAATTTCTTCTCCCAAAGCAAAGGCTCCGTCGCTAAAGGACAAATACCCCGTCAGGAAAGAAATAAACACATATACTATCATATTCTCCATAGTAAAGCCCATAAAGGTTTCACCGTTTGAGGAGTTAAAAACAGCCTTCCACACAAAGAACATTACAAAGCACTTGAAAATTTCTCCAAGCATAAAGAATATAAAATTTGCCCTGTAAGCCATGGAACTTTGAAGTCCGGCTCTTGAAAAAGGCAGGTATGTACGAATAAACTTTTTCATTACACACCATCCTTATATATTCGGCGGATAATCTCCTCAATATCTGCATCCTTAACATTGATGTCACGAACATCAATTTTACCAAGGGTATATTTGAGAATATCCTGAACAGACGCCTTTTGACTGTTAAATCGTACAGTAGCCTGTACCCCCTGACACTTTATAGACAAATCGTCCTCATCAAGGTTAAATACAGATGCATAGTCAAGGGCAGAAATATCACCCTCATCTTTCATCTCAAAAGCCAATTCACGCATCTGACCGAATTTGTGCTTAAGGTTATTAATCTGGCCATCATAGACCATCTTTCCTTTGTCAATCATTACTATTCTTTTGCAGAGAAGCTCAATGTCGGATAAATCGTGGGTAGTTAAAATGACAGTTGTGCCTTGCTCTGCGTTAATCTTCTGAATAGCTTTTCGTATGTTGTCCTTTACAACAACATCAAGTCCGATAGTTGGTTCATCAAGGAACAGAACCTTAGGGTTATGTAGCATAGATGCTGCTATGTCGGCTCTCATCCTCTGACCAAGTGAAAGTGTACGAACAGGACTGGTTATAAAGGACTCAAGGTCAAGGACCTCGTTTAGAAATTCCATTCTCTCGTGGTATTCCTTGTCCGGCACCTCGTAAATTTCCTTTAACACGGCATAGGTTTCACGAAGTGCAAGGTCCCACCAAAGCTGTGTTCTCTGGCCGAATACTACACCAATCTCTTTTACATACTTTTTGCGGTTTTCATATGGAATCTGACCGTTAATTTCGCACTTGCCCTCTGTTGGTGTGAGAATACCTGTGAGCATTTTTATAACTGTGCTTTTTCCGGCTCCGTTGGGACCGATAAATCCCAAAATCTCCCCCTTGGGAACATTAAAGGAAATTCCGTCAACCGCCTTTACTATCTCTTTTTTCGGATTGAACAGGGATTTTACACTGCCCTTAATACCAGGCTCTTTAATGGTTTTCTTAAATTCTTTTCTAAGATTTTCTACATAAATCATAAAATCCCTCCTTATGCTAATACCCTTTTGTTTTGAAAATAATTTTGATTTATCTGTGCCAAAGGAAATGTCATTGGGCTACACAACCTAAATCACGCAAAATATATCAAAAGATTTCCATATTCCATATTTATATTAGCATTTTTACCCACATAGCTATTAAAACATTAAATGAAAATATTGTCAAGCAACTGTTGTTTGCAAGAAAAAAGCAACCCCTTTTTGAGGGGTTGCTTTAGGATAAATAATGTGTTTCTTCATAATCTATTGTTCTAATCAATATATTCCATTATTGATTTTAACTCTTTATCTGTTATCTCCTTAACCTCGTTTTCAAAGAGAAAAACCTTTTCCTTGGTTGAAATTCTTGCGTCATAACCGTTCTTAAAATCTATAGTCATATCATAATTAATATTTTTATTATTCTGTATGTTACCGCCGTTGCTTATATCCTTAATAATTTTAATAAATTTTTTCTGTTCTGCACCATCTAAACTGACGGTTTTACTGTTATATGTTAGTTCAACACCGGTGGAATTTACATCAAAAACTGTAAGGGCTTCTTCCCCTCCCTTTGATTCTTGACAGGAGCTTAAAGCAGTAATAGCAACTAATGCAATAACTGCTAATGTTATTAGCTTCAATACTATTTTCTTCATTTTTCAATCTCCTAATCTAAATAAATAACACCATATATATTTATAATTAACATACACAATACTTTTACTTGTTTCATTATACCATCAATTGTTAACCTTAGCAACATCAAGTTTGATAGAAGGCAAGGAAATGTTTGTGATAATGAAAAAGCAACCCCTTTTTGAGGGGTTGCTTTAGGAGGAGATATAAAATAAATGCGTCAGCATATTATTCTTTTTCTTTTGGCTCTGCTTTCTCTTTGTCAGCCTTAGTATCTGCTTTTGCAGTTGTCTTCTTTGTGGCAGGTTTTTTAGCAGTTGCTTTTTCGGCTGATTTTGTTGCAGTTGACTTCTTCGCAGTAGTCTTTTTAGCTGTTGTCTTTTTCTCAGCCGGTTTCTTAGCAGTAGTCTTTTTAGCTGTAGTTTTCTTAGTGGTTGTCTTCTTAGCAGTTGTCTTTTTAGCCGGCTTTTTAGGTGGAGTCAGCTTTTCAACACACTTAAAGAACATTGCGCTCATTGGAGGTATTGAAAGACAAATGCTCCAGTCGGAACCATGCATCGGCTTATCAACAGCTTTGATTCTGTGTCCATTAGTAATACCATAACCACCGTACTCTTCGTCGTCAGAGTTGAAAACTTCGTCATAGTAGCCATACTCAGGAACACCAATGTTGTAATCAATTCTGTGCATTGGTTGGAAGTTCATTACGCAAATGATGTTGTTGCCATCCTTGTCAATTCTGCGGAAAGCAATGATAGACTGTGTATAGTCATTGTGGTGAATCCACTGGAAACCGTCCCAGTTGGTATCAATCTGGTGCATTGGTTTTTCTGTATTATAGAAGTTATTTAGCTTCTTAACATAGTCCTGAAGTCTCCAATGCTTTTCATATTCAAGAAGATTCCATTGGATGCTTTCCTCGGAATTCCACTCGTCAAACTGTCCGATTTCACTACCCATAAATGTGAGCATCTTGCCCGGGTGAGCTGCCATATATGCAAGGAACAGCCTTACACCGGCAAACTTCTGGTCGTAATCTCCGGGCATTTTATTAATGAGTGAGCCTTTTCCGTAAACAACCTCATCGTGGGAGATTGGCAGGATGAACTTCTCACTGAAACAATACATAAATGAGAATGTAAGGTTATCGTGGTTGAATGGTCTCCAAAGTGGGTCAAGAGACATATAGTGGAGCATATCGTTCATCCAACCCATATTCCACTTGTAGTCAAATCCCAGACCACCGTCCTCAACAGGACCGGTGACCTGTGGCCATGATGTGCTCTCTTCGGCAATCATCATAACCTGTGGGTGATACATATGAATTGCGGTATTAAGTCTTTGCAGGAATTCAACAGCCTCAAGATGTTCTCTTCCACCGAACTTGTTTGCTACCCACTCACCGTCACGGCGGTTGTAGTCAAGGTAAAGCATTGATGCTACAGCGTCAACACGGATACCGTCAATATGGTACATATCAACCCAGTACATTGCAGAGGAAACAAGGAAAGAAATTACCTCGTACCTTGCATAGTCAAATACATATGTACCCCATTCCTTGTGCTCGCCCTTACGGGAATCTATGTACTCATAGCAAGCTGTACCGTCAAAACGACCTAATCCGTGACCGTCCTTTGGAAAATGAGCAGGAACCCAGTCCAGAATAACTCCAATGCCCTCTTTGTGACAAGCGTCAACAAATGACATAAGGTCGTGAGGGGTTCCGTATCTTGAAGTTGGTGCATAGTAACCTGTTACCTGATAACCCCAGCTTCCGTCAAATGGATACTCTGTAATTGGCATCATTTCAATATGTGTGTAGCCCATTTCCTTGATATAAGGAACAAGCTCTTCGGCAAGCTTTTTGTAGTTGAACACACTACCGTCCATATATTTTCTCCATGAACCGGCATGAATTTCATAAATATTCATTGGCTGTTCAAGGTGATTTTGCTTTTTCTTTGTATTCATCCACTCTTCGTCGCCCCACTCAAAGCCTGACAAATCATACACTCTTGATGCGTTATCAGGGCGTGTCTGAGCGTGGAAAGCATATGGGTCGGACTTAAGCTGTTTTTCAAACCAAGGTGTTTCAACACAATACTTGTAAATGTCGAACTGCTGTACTCCCTCAATAAACAGCTCCCATACTCCTGCTTCACTGATTTTATACATGTGGTTAGCATTTTGATCCCAACCGTTAAAATCGCCCACAACAGAAACAGAAAGTGCATTTGGTGCCCATACTCTGAACACAACACCGTCCCTATTGTCCCAATTCACACAGTGAGCACCCATAAATTCATACGCCTTTGTGGAGTCACCGTCGTGGAAAAGCTCCAGAGGGGTGCGAGGATCATCGAACTGATATTTCATATATTTTACACTCCTTATGTAACAATTTCGTTCAAACTGTTATAAGTATATTTTAACAAGAATTTGTCTTTAATTCAATACATTTTGAAAAACTGAAAACTAAATTTTATCGTCATTTTTATACATTATGCACAATTATCCAATCATTTTTTAATTTTTAGTTCTTTTCAAGAATAAATACCATGCAAAAATTGATGTATAAGGAGATTGACCTCCTTTTTATTCATCTTTGGATTTTCAACAAAACGGCAGGAATATACATAAAAGCTAAGCATACCCAAAAAGGTCACAGCAAACTGCTTTTCTCTTCCATTCATATTGCCCAGAACATCTCTGGCATTTATAAAAATTGACATAGCTATCTCATTTATTTTTAGACAATGCTTCATAAAAGCGTTACTGAATTCACTCATTGGAGGGGCATACTGCATAGAACCCATCATAATGAACAAAGGAACATTGCTACACCCCGAAGAAACATAACAGTAAGCAAAGTTTTGCAAGGTCTTTTCAAAATCACCGTCGTAATTGGCAGAGATTTTTAGCTTCTCCACCAAAGGCTCAACAAACTCCTCCATAATGCCCTCAAGGATACCTGACTTGCTGTTAAAATGGTAGTATAGTGCCGGCTTGGTAAGGTGACATTCGTCGGCAATTTCCTGAACCCCCACGGCATCATATCCTTTTTTTGAAAAGAGTTCAACAGAAATCTCAAGGATTCTTTGGCGTGTGCCTTCGTTTGCCAATACAATCAACCTCTTTCTCAAATATATCTCTATTTTACCGAACGGTAAGTAACTTGTCAATAGGCAATTATATATTCTCTTAAGAATTATTGTATAAAACAACCCCCGGAAAGCTAAATTATAAATCTAGCTTTCCGGGGATAAAAGAACAGTTATATATTTGAGAAAACAACGATTAAATTATCTGTACTTTTGCAGTAGTTCATAATTGTATTTTTCAACATCATTAAAACTACTTTCCGAATAATTTGAGCTTGGCTTGTACCAGCTGAATTGCTGATAATGTGCCTTGATAGATGGTGTTGTGAAATTGTATCCGTGAATAGCACAAATATCGTTTATCGCCTGCTGAATTTCCTGTGATGATTTACTCTTAATCTCATCTGCCGTCAATCTTCTTGTTGAAATATCAGAGAATACAAGTCCGGATACCGAGGATGTGTTACTACTTGCACTTGACGGTGAAGTTCCATTTTTATCAGTTGAGCTTGGTGCTGTTGATGAAGGTGGTGTTGAACATCCGTTTTTGTCAATTACATCACCGGAGTCAAACTTAACACTTCTGCATATGGTGCTGAACACTTTCTTGTCCACCATACTTTTGTATGCCTTTTTTAAATTTTTATTTTTAGTATCATACTGCACATCACTTGGACGGTATGAAATCAAATAATATGTTGTATTATCTATTGTTACGGTACCATACTCATCATAATTGGGCATTATTTTATATCCGTCGTCCTCGTACATAGCAAATGTAAAAAGTCTGCCACTGCCATTGTTTCTGTGGTTTTCTTTCTCGTAGAAAGTAACTGTCTTATTACTATTTGAATCCTCTTCAACAGCGTATTTATTTTCCCATGAATTTGGAATTACAAATGTCGCAGAAAGTAAATCAGAATGATATAACAGAGTTTTTTCTGTTGTAGTTGCAACAGTTTCTTCTTCTAAAGTTACAAGTTCTGAATTGCCCTGTGTTGTGGTTACTGTTGTACTTGAAGTAGTAGTTGTTGGCTCCTCTTGATTTGAAAAAATATTCCGGCATCCACAAAGCATTAAAACTACACTAAGTAATACGATAAAAACAGATAATAACTTCTTCATAACAAACCTTCTTTCAAGGGGATTATATCACATAAAAAACAAAAAGTAAATTGCTGTCCCTCTATGTAATAATTACTTCCCGGCAAAGCCTTGCATTTAATTTATAAAATCTAATACAATTTTATCTTAAAAAACTAACTATTTTTATTTTATATATAAATAATTTATATGTAATATTTTTGTTATTTAGTTTAGCTATTAATCATTTATTTGTAATTCTTTTGTTTTATAAGTTTATTTATAAATGATTTATCTGTTACTTTTTATACAATTCTGTTACAATTGTTGACTATTAAAATATATTGTGCTATTCTCTACTTGTCTGTGAACGGATATCACAATAAGGGGAAATATATCTTGAAAAACTTTACAGCGATTAAAGAAGAAACAAATGTTGATGGAGAAGATCATTTATCTTACGGGATCAGATGCAATAACTATGAGGAGGTTCTGGAAATAAAGGACATTACAAGCGAGAAAGAAAAAATTGATTTTATCGTAGAACAGTTTAACAAGGAACAACCCGAAAAACAACACATCTACGATATTATCGAAAACTATCTGATTGATTTTACTGGTTTTTAAAACTGTGGTATAATAGTCAGGGTGATTAAAATGATATGCAATTTATGTCCGAGAAAATGCAATACAAACAGGGACGAGCACAAGGGTAACGGATTTTGCAGAATGCCAAGTGACGCCTATGTCAGCCGTATTGCACTACACTTTTGGGAAGAACCCATTGTAAGCGGAAAACACGGAACAGTCGCTGTTTTCTTTACCGGGTGTACCCTCAACTGCATATACTGCCAGAACAGAGAAATTTCTCAGAATAATCTGGGCAAAAGGATGTCTGTTGAAGAAATCGGAGATAAAATCATTGAACTGCTGAAAAGCGGTGCCGAAACCCTTAGCTTTATTACACCTACTCACTACTCCCACCTTATTAAGGAAATCATTGACTATGTTAAGCCTGAGGTACCTGTGGTTTATAACACAAGCGGATATGAATCTGTCAGCACCCTGAGGGCACTTGAGGGATACATAGATGTATATTTACCGGACCTTAAGTACAGTAGCAATGAACTGGGAAAAATATACAGCAAGGCAGACGACTACTTTGACACCGCTGTGAAAGCCATTGACGAAATGGTAAGGCAGACGGGCAAACCAAAAATCAACTCAAAGGGAATAATTGAAAGGGGAACTTTGGTTCGTAATTTAGTATTGCCCAATCACACCCGAAACAGTATAGAAATCATAAAATCTCTCGATAAACATTATGAAGGAAAAATTTTGTTTTCGCTAATGGGACAATATGTGCCATATGGTTTGGCATTATCCCATGAAAAATTATGTAGAAAAATAACAAAACGAGAATATCAAAAAGTTCTTTCGGCTTTTGAAAACAGTAATCTGGAGGGATTCTGTCAGGAATTATCCTCGGCTGACGAAAAATACATCCCCCACTGGGATGTGTAAATCCATGAAAACCCTTTCAGCCAAAGATTTACCGAAAACACATAAGCCCTGAACTAAGGGATATTCAAAAATCATTCTAAACTAAATATCCATTCACAGATAAACATTTTGCCGATAAAGAAACCCGCATTGTAATGCGGGTTTCCTCCGTTTGTGGCTATATTTTGCAAAGATATTCGGCTTTCAGACGGATAAAAGTATGTCCACCGTTCTTTAGGAACTTTAGAAAACAAAAACAGGTACAGCCAAAACTGTACCTGTAAAATTCTCATATTATTTTGCAAAGTCAGAAACTCGTGACTCACGGATAATGTTAACCTTAATCTGACCGGGATACTCAAGCTCCTGCTCAATCTTCTGGCAAATCTCTCTTGCCAGCGGTATCATTCTTTCGTCGTTAACATGTTCCGGCTTAACCATAACACGGATTTCACGACCTGCCTGAATAGCAAAGCAACTGTCAACACCGGCAAAACTTTTGCCCACTTCTTCAAGCTTTTGCAAACGCTTGATGTAGTTTTCAAGGTTTTCACGCCTTGCACCGGGTCTTGCGGCGGAAATAGCGTCAGCAGCCTGAA
This sequence comes from Ruminococcus sp., assembly GCA_051880995.1. GTDB lineage: Bacteria > Bacillota > Clostridia > Oscillospirales > Acutalibacteraceae > Ruminococcoides. The sequence continues at coordinate 2,275 of JBJEPA010000023.1, read as the reverse complement.
CAATACAGGCAACTACTGTCTTAGCCTCAACATCACCATGGTGAGCGTGAATTGCGTGGATAACTGCGTCGCTTTCCTTGTACTTTCTTGCCACATCAACACCAAGCTGAATATGTGAACCCTCCATCTCGTGGTCAAGGGCTTTACCAATATCGTGAAGAAGTCCTGCCCTCTTTGCTACTGTTGGATTAAGTCCAAGCTCAGATGCAATCATTCCGGCAATGAAGGAAACCTCAACGGAATGTTTAAGTACATTCTGACCGTAGGAGGTTCTGTACTTTAATCTACCTAACAATTTAACAAGTTCAGGGTGAATATTGTTGATACCTGCTTCAAGGACGGTCTTTTCGCCCTCTGCCTTGATTGTGGATTCAACCTCTCTCCTTGCCTTTTCAACTGTTTCTTCAATTCTTGCAGGGTGGATACGACCGTCTGCAATAAGCTTTTCCAGAGCAACTCTGGCGATTTCTCTTCTGACAGGCTCAAAGGAGGAAAGTGTAATAGCCTCCGGTGTATCGTCAATGATAAGGTCAACACCTGTTAGTGTTTCGATAGTGCGGATATTTCTACCCTCTCTACCGATGATGCGTCCCTTCATATCGTCATTAGGAAGGGCAACAACAGAAACTGTTGCCTCTGCAACCTGGTCTGCTGCCATACGCTGAATTGCAAGTGAAATAATATTCCTTGCTCTCTTGTCAGATTCTTCTTTAAGTTTCTCCTCGTATTCAAGGATTTTTACAGCCTTTTCGTGGTCAAGTTCACTATCAAGCTGTTGCAGCAAATAGTCCTTTGCCTGGTCTGCTGTGTAGCCTGAAATCCTTTCAAGCATTTCAAACTGGCTCTTTTTAACCTGCTCAACCTCTTCCAGCTTTTGTTCAACCTCTTTTTGCTTTTTTTGAAAGTTGTATTCTTTCTTTTCAAGGTTGTCCATCTTTCTGTCAAGGGTTTCTTCTTTTTGCTGAATTCGTCTTTCCTGACGCTGTACTTCTTTTCTGCGACTGGAAAGTTCTTTTTCGTTTTCGTTTCTTAAGCGGTGAAGTTCATCCTTGCCCTCAAGCAGGAATTCCTTCTTCTTAGCCTCGGCTGACTTGATTGCTTCGGTAATTATGCGGTTTGCCTCAGTTTCGGCAGAACCAATCGCCTTTTCAGCTACCTGCTTTCTTCTGCGGATACCAAAAAAAGTACCCACTGCGAAAGCGACGCCAAATGCAACCACAATCAGCACTATTGCTAACCATAGATCCATACGAAATGACACCTCCTCGTTGTTGTTTTTTTTGGAAATACTGATTAAATCATTTGCACAGATTGTGGAGTCAGATTTTTTGTCGGTTTGTTCAAAAAAGCCGCAGGAATGCTGACGCATTGTGAGGATTTTTTGGGCAAAACGGCGGAAAATATGCAAACAAGATGTGTAAAGTGATTTAAACAGTGTTTCCATAGTTCAAATTCATCAAAACAATCGACCGGTGCCGTTAAAGACAGATATTCAATTTTACAAACTATAATAAAGGCAAAACGCCCTGATAAGAATTAATCATTAAGCCCGGAAAAAACGGGAAATATTTTAGTTTGTGTATAACATCATAAAATATGGTGAAAAATACTAAATGATTATCCATATATAACGGCTCATAGTGAGTCAATTAAATTTAAGCAGGGAAAAAATCCCTATGTGTACGCAAAACCCAATTGCATACACTAATATATTAATAGAAAAAGTAAAACTTGTCAAGTGATTTTCACTATAATAATTTCTATAAAGAATTATAATTTGTTTTATATGTGAAAAACTGTACAGAAATCGACATTATTTTTTGTTAAAAGTATTTCATATCATAAAATTTTTTCAAAACTTGCGTTAAATTTCCCCAAGAGTATTGAAAAATTTACGATATTGTAATATTATATAATTACCTTAAAAATTAGGAGGAATTGAAAATGGCAATTAAAGTTGCAATTAACGGTTTTGGCCGTATTGGTCGTCTTGCATTCAGACAGATGTTTGATGCAGAAGGTTATGAGGTTGTTGCAATCAACGATTTGACTAAGCCTTCAATGCTTGCTCACTTATTAAAGTATGATTCATCACAGGGAAGATACAAATATTGTGATCAGGTAACAGCTAGTGATGAAGATGGAACAATCACAGTTTGTGGAAAAACTCTTAAGATTTACGCAGAAGCAGATGCTTCAAAACTTCCTTGGGGAGAGCTTGATGTAGACGTAGTACTTGAATGTACAGGTTTCTATGTATCAAAGGCTAAATCAC
>JBJEPA010000022.1:0-2634 GCA_051880995.1 Ruminococcus sp. | reverse complement strand
TGTTTTTTATAAAAGATGGATGAAAATTATCATCTCTGCTTTTTACAGCATTTTTACACTGTCCCCTATTATCGGATTTTTAATGCCCTATGGAACACATCTTAAAAGAATATCACAAAGAATAGCAAACTACTGGTTTGCCCTGCTGATATACGCATTTTTTGTAGTTGTAATCGGACATCTGCTGTCTTTGCTTTTAAGAAGAGTTCTTAAGGTTATGCCAAAAGACTTTTTCAAAAGACGGAAAACCACAGCCACAGGGGCAATAATTTCTCTTGTGCTGATTGCAGCCGTCAGCATTTACGGTATGTACAATGCCCGTGACATAAGACTCACCGACTACTCTGTGACAGTTGATAAATCTGTTAGCAATATGGAAAAGTTAAAGGTGGTGCTTATTGCCGATTTGCATATGGGTTACAGCATAGGGCTTAACCATATTCAAAAAACGGTGGATCTTGTTAATTCACAAAACCCCGACATAGTTTGCATTGCCGGCGATATTTACGACAACGACTACGACGCCATTGAAGAGCCTGAAAAAATGGCAAAAATACTCGGGAGTATGAAAAGCACCTATGGAACATATGCTTGTTGGGGAAACCATGATGTTAACGAAAAGATACTCAGCGGATTTACCTTTGATTTTGGTGGCAAAAAACAGCACGACGAAAGAATGGATAATTTCTTTAAAAAGTCGAATATCAATTTGCTTGAGGACGAGGTTACGCTGATTGACAACAAATTTTATGTTGCAGGAAGAGTTGACCGTGACAAGCCGGCAACGGAAAATGACCATAAGAAAACCCCAGAGGAACTGCTTATTGGTCTTGACAAAACAAAGCCTATAATCACCCTTTATCACGAGCCTGACCAGCTAAGTGAGCTTGCCAAGGCAGGAACAGACCTGCTTTTGTGCGGACACACCCACGACGGACAGATTTTCCCCGGCAACCTTATTACAAAGCTTTCTTGGGAAAATTCCTGCGGATACCTTAAAAAGGGAGATATGCACAACATAGTGACCTCGGGAGTTGGGGTTTACGGACCCTATATAAGAGTTGGAACTCACGCAGAGGTAGTTTCCATTGATGTAAATTTTAAGTAGAGTTTCTCTTTAAACAAAAGCAACACCGGACAGCCCAAAGGGACTGTCCGGTTTCTTTGTAGATATAAAACTGCAAAAACTATGCTTCGTTGAATTTATCCTTGCCAACCTTGCAAAGAGGGCATTTAAAATCATCAGGCAAATCTTCAAACTTTGTTCCCGGTGCGATTCCGCCATCAGGATAGCCTGCTTCTTCGTCATAAACCCAACCGCATATGCTACATACATACTTCATTTGCTGTTCCTCCTTAGCATAAAATTTTTATAATAAAGACACAGAAATACTGAGTTTTAATTCCCGTATCTTATTAACCATAATATTATATCCTGTTTATCAAAAAACTACCAGGATTATCTCCTTGGAAGACGGATGTCACTTCCGATAAAGTCAAGCTTTGCACAGTTACCCATAACCCTTGACACAAAACGAGGGGTGTAGTACTTTTCCATTTCTTTCAAAGTAAGGTTGCTGTTCATAATAGTTGGCTTGCCATTTAAAAGTCTTGAATTGAAAATGTTGTAAATTGTAGATGATGTGTAGTTGCTTTGGAACTCTGTACCCAAATCATCAAGTATCAAAAGGTCACATCCTACAAGGGTGTTTATGGTACTTTCCTCTTCATCATAAGCATAGCTGAAATGCTGTTTTTCCAGCTTTGAAAGTATCATTGGAGCAGACACATACACAACACCAAAACCCTTTTCAATAACCTCCTTGGCTATGGAAAGACTAAGGTGGGTTTTACCCAGTCCTGTGTTTCCTTTCATCATAAGGCTTGGGGAGTCCAATGAAAAAGACTGTGCATACCTTTTGCAGTAGTCAAGAATTTTGCTCATTCTGTCATAAGGGGAGGTTGTGTAACCCTCGTGAACGTCCAAATCGTAATAATCAAGGCGAAAACTATCAAAGGAGCAAAGGGACAAAGGAGAAACCTTGTTAAGCTCGTCACAGGCAATTTCTGCCCTTAGCTTTTTAAGGCACTCACACAGCACAGTCCTGCCCTTTTCGTCATCATATCTGCCTGTATCCTTACACCTTGGACAGGTAAAATGAGGCTCTAAGTCGCTTTCATCATAACCATGCAAAAAAAGCAGTCTGCGTGATTCCGCCTGAAGTTCCATACTGTCATTGGCAAGCTTTTTTACACTTTCGGTAGCATTTTGTCCTTTCAAAACCGCCTTTGCAGTTTTTGCACCGATTACAGAAAGCTGTCTTTCTATTTCCTCCAGCCTTGGGATTTCAGCATAGATTTTTTCCTTTGCCAAATCACTCCTGCCAAGGGCTTTCATTCTTCTTTCTTTTATGATTTCGTCCGCTTTACGGTTTATATTACTGCTAAAAGCCATAGCTACCTCTTAATCAAACATACTAAATTCTTCATACTTATCAATGTCGTAAGAAACATTGGCATTTTCTCCCCCTCCGTTTTGGGGAGTTTTTCTTTGGGATTTTTCTTCGAACTCTTTTAATTCTTTTAAAGAACTAATATTTCTCTTGTTCCAATTTTTAAGGATTCCGTTTGTAT
>JBJEPA010000021.1:0-11665 GCA_051880995.1 Ruminococcus sp. | reverse complement strand
AGTTGGACTATGGAAAAATCAAATTTTAATTTCAGAAAAGTTATGCTTGGCATTGTAGATGCATTTATAATTGCGTTGTGCGGAGTGGTAACCAATTTTATACTTGAGGCATTTGATTTTCAGACAGGATTCAAAAGCGTTGTTGAAACACCTTATGTTGTAGTTTCTATGATTATCAATGTAATAGTCTGCCTTGTTGCGCTTTGGATTTGCGGTGCCTATAATAAAACCTGGAGATTTTTCAACATCAGGGATTACATTGATTGCATTATAGCAATGGTTTTTGGCGTTGCTGTCAGCACACTGATTTTGTCCCTGCGCTACAATGCGTTCAATTATGTGTTGCCCTACACCTTAATCAGCGGTGCAATGTCCATTTTGGGTATTGTGCTGTTCAGGCTTATATTCAAAAGTGCATTTATTAAAATCAGCGACTCCGAAAGGATGAATCACGGCGAGCGTACATTGATTGTAGGTGCAGGTCATGCCGGTCGTATAATTTTGAACGATATCTTTGCTGCGCAAGAGGACAGCGGAAATCCATCAAAGGATTTCTTTCCTGTTGGATTTGTTGATGACGAGCGTACACTTCGCAACACAATGGTTAACGGAGTGAGGGTGCTTGGTACAACCTATGACATTCCCGAAATCTGTGTAAATGAAAAAATTAGCTTGATTATTTTTGCAATTCCCTCCTGTACAGATGAGGAACGCACAAGGATTTTAGATATTTGTTCAAAAACCGAGTGTAAAATTAAGATTATCCCATACATCAGCCAGCTTTTGTTTGAGGATGATAACAGCAAGCCTCAGCTTTTAAGTCAGGTAAAGGACATTAAAATTGAGGATTTGCTGGGCAGAAAGCCTATAACTTTTGATAAAAATTCTGTAAGAGAACTGGTTAATCAAAAGGTATGTATGGTAACAGGTGGCGGTGGCTCAATAGGCTCCGAGCTTGTGCGCCAGATTGCCAATTATTCACCAAAGCAGATTATCATTGTTGATATATATGAGAATAACGCATACGATATACAGCAGGAACTTATCCTTGAACACGGAGAAAAGGTAAACCTCTCCACAATTATTGCTTCTGTAAGAGATTATGATAAAATGGAGCAGATTTTTAAGGAGTATAAGCCTGATTTAGTATGGCATGCCGCAGCTCACAAGCATGTTCCACTTATGGAAACAGTTCCCTGCGAGGCTGTAAAGAACAACATCTTCGGAACATACAATGTGGCAACATTAGCTCAGAAGTATGGTGTAAAAAAGTTTGTTATGATTAGCACCGACAAGGCTGTTAACCCTACAAATGTTATGGGTGCAACCAAAAGGTGCTGTGAAATGATAATCCAGTATATGGACCAGAATACAACCGGTACGGAATTTGTCACAACCCGATTTGGTAATGTGCTTGGAAGTAATGGTTCGGTTATTCCACTTTTCCGTCGTCAGATAGAAAGCGGAAAACCAATCACCGTAACTCACCCCGACATTATCCGTTACTTTATGACAATACCTGAGGCTGTGTCTCTGGTACTTCAGGCTGCCGGTATGGCAAAGGGTGGCGAGATATTTGTGCTTGATATGGGTAAGCCCGTCAAGATTACTACCCTTGCCGAAAATCTTTGCAGAATGTATGGTAAAGTACCATACAAGGATGTAGAAATTAAGTTTACCGGACTTCGCCCCGGCGAAAAACTGTTTGAAGAACTCCTTATGGATGAAGAGGGTCTTAAGCAGACAGCCAACGAAAAGATTTTTATTGGAAATCAAATTGATATTGATAAAGAAAACCTCCTGCGTCAGCTGGAAAATCTCAGGGAATGTGCTGAGAATAATGACGATGACAGGACAGTAGAATTGTTGGCAGAAATCGTGCCAACCTTTGACCATAAACTAAACAAATAAAGTATTGGAGAATAGTTATGTGTGGTATAGTAGGTTATGTAGGACCAAGAGATTGCAGTGATGTACTTGTTTCAGCGCTTACAAGGCTTGAATACAGAGGTTACGACTCCGCAGGTATTGCTGTTTTTGAAAACGGTAAAATTGAAGTGGCAAAAACCAAGGGTAGGCTTGCTGACCTTTCAAAAAAGATGGAAGAAGAGGGCAAGCCAATGGGTCATGCCGGAATTGGACACACTCGTTGGGCAACCCATGGTCAGCCATCTGATATAAATTCTCATCCACATTCCGGAAAAAGGGTAACTATTGTACATAACGGTATTATTGAAAATTATATTGAGCTTAAGGAGTATCTTATCAAAAAGGATAGAACTTTCTTGTCTGATACCGATACCGAGGTTGTAGCTCAGCTTTTGGACTTAAAATACAATGGCGACCCCCTTGATACAATTCATACGGTAATAAGGATGCTGAAGGGTTCTTTTGCTTTGGGAATAGTCTTTGCTGACTATCCCGATACCGTTTTTGCTGTGCGCAGAGAAAGTCCATTGATTGTAGGTGTTGGCGAGGATGAAAGCTTTATTGCTTCTGATGTCCCTGCAATTCTTAATTATACAAGAAAATACTACCTTATGAATCACGACGAAATTGTAAAGCTCACCAAAGACGGCATTGAGTTTTACGATAGTCATATGCTTCCTATTACAAAAGAAATTCAGGAGGCTGACTGGGATATGGATGCCGCAGAAAAGGGCGGTTATCCTCACTTTATGATTAAGGAAATCAACGAACAGCCCGACGCAATCAAAAGGACAATTTTGCCAAGAATTCACAATGGTATGCCTGACCTTTCTGAATGTGGCATCACAATTGATAACATAAAGGACTTTAAAAATATTCATATAGTTGCCTGTGGTACTGCTATGCACGCAGGAATGGTTGGAAAATATCTTATCGAGGGTCTTGCTCGTGTACCGGTAAATGTGGATATTGCATCCGAATTTCGTTACAGAAATCCTCTTGTGGGAGAGGGCGACCTTGTGATTATAATTTCCCAAAGTGGAGAAACAGCCGATAGTAAGGCGGCTATGCTACTTGCAAAGGAATACGGTGCAAAAACCCTTGCTATTGTTAACGCCAAGGGGAGCTCCATTGCAAGAGAAGCGGATATGTTGATTTACACCCACGCAGGTCCGGAAATTGCAGTTGCATCCACTAAGGCATATATGGTGCAAATTGCAGTTATGTACCTGTTTGCTTTTCAGTTTGCTCTTGCCAAGGGCAAAATAACAGAGGATGAGTGCAAAACACTTGTTTTCGCACTTATGGATGTGCCTGACAAGGTAGGGGAAACTCTTGAAAAGGTGGTTGACGACTGCCAGTATGCCGGAAGTAGTCTTGTAAATGCAGATTCTTTATTGTATATTGGCAGAGGTCTTGATTACGCTCTTTCTATGGAGGGTTCCTTAAAGCTGAAGGAAATTTCATATATTCACAGCGAAAGCTATGCCGCAGGTGAGCTAAAGCATGGTACTATTTCCCTTATCACAGAGGGAATGCCGGTTATCGCAGTGGCTACTCAGAATGCACTCTTTGAAAAGACTCTTTCCAATGTAAAAGAGGTAAGGTCAAGAGGGGCATATGTAATACTTGTATGTGACGAAGAATGTCATATTGGCAGTGATGTTGCAGACCAGATTATCAGAGTGCCTAAAATTCGTGAAGAGTTAATGCCAATGCTTGCCATTGTGCCATTACAGCTTATTGCTTACTACACATCACTTCACAGAGGAAACGATATTGACAAGCCAAGAAATCTGGCTAAGTCAGTTACAGTAGAATAAAAATTATTAGTAAGTCGGGAATTTCTCCCGACTTATACTTTTTATTAAGGAAACCCTGAATAAATCATTTGTACATATTGTGCAGTCAGATTTTTTGTCAGTTTGCTCAAAAAACCGCAGGAATGCTGACGCATTGCGAGGATTTTTTGGGCAAAAATGGCGGGAAATATGAAAACAAGATGTGTAAAGTGATTTATTCAGTGTTTCCTTAGTATTATTGACAATTATTTTTGTTAAGGTATAATATACACAAAGATACACAGGAGAGGTGGGGAATATATGGATATACAATGGCTTCTTGATGCCGGAGTTGTGGCTGTAAGAATCCTTTTGCCCCTTTATGCTATAGTAATTATTTATTCAATATTTGCGTCAATGCACAGACACCGCAGACAGCAAAAACCACTGCTTACGTTGGAAAATATGGAAACAGGGGAAAAAATACCTGTTCTGTTTTGGGAAAATTCCATCGGTAGAAGTAGAGGCAGTGACATAAGGGTAAACGACCCTGCTGTTTCTCGTGACCACTGTGTCCTTCTCAGAAGACAAGAGGGATGGATGATTACCGATGTGGGCAGTAAGTGCGGAACATATGTTAACGGCGAAAGAATCAAAAGTAATTCACCATCAAGAGATGAATCTTTCTTTTCCGGTATTATTTCTTCTCTGAAGGACAATATGAAAAAGGGTATAAAAGCGGTTGATAATACCACCCCTTACCGTACCAAGCTACTTATAGAGGACGAAATTCAGGTTGGCAATACTCTGTTCAGAGTGGAACGAGGGGACGAATACAACGAGGAAGTTCGCCCGGACCGTTTTCTCAAAAGAATCAGCAACAAGGCTTCTATGAAGCAGTACAAGCTGATGATTATGATAACAATATTCCATTTTTTAATGGCTATAGAGGCATCCTGGGATTACTACGACAAGGATTTGAACCCATTTATTTACTGCGGAGTTTTTTCCGTTATCAGTTGGGGTCTGTTCTTTGTTTCAACAAGAGTTATCAAAAGGACAAACTTTGAGCTTGAGGCTTTGGCTCTGTTTTTGACGGGGCTTGGGCTTATGCTACAGGTCAGGCAATCGGACAGAATGGCGATAATGCAGATTGTCACCGCTTTTGTGGGTATCGTTGCATTTATGGTTATTGTCAAGTTTCTTGAAAGACCCGACTGGGTACAGCGCTTTAGATTTTGGGGTATGATTGCTTCTATTGTACTTCTTGGTTTCAACCTTGTATTCGGTAGCATCAAGAACGGTGCCGCTAACTGGATAACTATTGGTGGAATTTCAATTCAGCCATCAGAGTTTGTAAAAATCCTCTATATATTTGTTGGAGCAGGTACTCTTGACGCAATTATGACAAGAAGAAACAAAATAGAGTTTATAGTTTTCTCTGCTATTTGCGTTGGTGAACTTGCCCTTATGGGTGACTTTGGTACAGCTCTTATATTCTTTGCAACATTCCTTTTTGTTGCGTTTATGCGTTCCGGCGACATCAAAACAGTACTTCTTGCTTTGGCAACTGCTGTGGGTGGCGGTGCGTTAATTCTAAAGATAAAGCCATACATCGCAAGGCGATTTGAAACCTGGGGACATGCTATTGAAAACTCCTCCGAGGGTGGATTCCAACAGGCAAGGGTGCTTACTTACCTTGCATCGGGAAGTCTTTTCGGAGTGGGAATAGGCAACGGATTTTTAAAGTATGTTGTTGCATCTGAAAGCGACTTGGTTTTTGGAATTGTATGTGAAGAGATGGGTATAATCGTAGGATTTGCCCTGATTGCGGCAATACTTTGCCTTGCAATTTATTCAAGGGATATTGCCACAAGAAGTCGTAGCACATTTTATTCTATCTCAGCTTGCTGTACTGCCGGATTATTCATTGTGCAGATGGCGCTGAATGTATTGGGAGCAACAGATGTTCTGCCCCTTACAGGTGTTACATTCCCATTTGTATCAGCAGGTGGTTCTTCAATGATTTCCTGTTGGGGACTTCTTGCATTTATCAAAGCGGCAGACGAAAGGACTTATTCTCAGAAAAGAGGATAACCCGATAAATTAGTTATGAAAAGGAGGTATTGTATCCTATGAAACGAACATTGCGCAGAAGTGCCATGATTTTAATTGTTGTACTTCTTATCATCGGTGGTATGGGATACCTTTCTTTTAAAATAGTAACTGAACATAAATCCTGGATGAATATGGCTTATAATCGCCATATTTCTTCTGATGGAGGTCTTACTCAGGCTGGTACAATAACCGACAGAAACGGTGTTGAACTTGCAAAGTCGGTAAATGGTGAAAGAGTTTACAACGATGATAAAAATGTAAGAAAAAGTCTGCTCCATGTGGTAGGGGACGACACCATCAATATAGGAACATCAATGCAGTCTATGTACAGGATGAACCTTACAGGCTACAATCCTTTGTTTGGATTGGGACTTCCTACATCCTTAAAGCCAAATAGTGATATGAGACTTACTGTTGATGCTGAGGTGTGTTCTGAAGTTTATCAGCTTTTTGACGGAAGGGCAGGTGCCTGTGTAGTTTATAACTACAATACAGGTGAAATCCTGTGTGATGTTTCAACCCCTTCATACGACCCTAACGCCCCACCGGAAATTACAGAGGAAAACGAAGAAGATTACAGAGGCGTGTATGTGGACAATGCAGTGAGCAGTTCATACACTCCCGGCTCTATATTCAAGCTTGTAACCACAGCAGCGGCTCTGAAATATATTGACGATATTGAAACCCGTGAATGGTATTGCGAGGGCGTTGAACGCATCGGTGGAGATGACGAATCCTGCGAGGTTTATTGTAACGATGGCTACGCCCACGGTAGTGAAACCTTAGAGCAGGCCCTTGGTAACTCCTGCAATATAGTTTTTGCTAAAATTGCCGAGGAGCTTGGCATTGAAAAAATGACCGAGGTTGCCAACGAAATGGGCATAAATGGCTCATTTTCAGTAGGCGATATTCCACTAAAGGACGGCAATTATGATGTGAGTGACGCCACAAAAAACCAGCTTGCATGGTCAGGGGTTGGTCAGTACACCGACCTTGTTAACCCAATGCAGATGGCTATAATCTGTTCGGGAATTGCAAACGACGGCAAGCCTGTTTTGCCATACCTCATTGGAAGTGACGAAAGTATTCTTACAAAACTGGGCATTACCACAGGTGGCGGTACAGGCACCAGAATGATGGAAAGCGATGTTGCCGGCAGAATAGGCGAAATGATGCGCAACAATGTGGTAAATTACTACGGTGACGGCAATTTTCCTGATGGTATGGAGGTAGCCGCAAAGACAGGTACGGGTGAAATAACAAAGTCAAGTGACGGCAGTGGAAGCGACAAGAACAACGCATGGATTGTGGGATATTGTCAGAATGAAAAATATCCTCTTGCATTTGCAGTTGTTGTAAACGATGTTGAGGGCTACGGCTCTCAAAACGCTCAGCCTATTGCCTGTCAGGCCTTGTCAGCCTGCAAAAAATCTATGGACAAATCAGAATAATTGTATAATAGGGGAGGTATTCGACATACTTCCCCTTTATTTTTTCAAAATCATATGTTATAATACACTTTATAATAGGAAAATATAGGCTTATTGAAATAATATTATTTAGAATAAAGGATGGTTATGATGAATCTTTTAAGAAAAATGTTCGGTTCTTACAGCAAGAAAGAACTTAAAAGAGTAGAGCCAATCACTGAGAAGGTACTTGCCCTTGAGGAAAAGTACTCCGCTATGAGTGAAGAGGAACTTAAAAATCAAACAAATATTTTGAAAGAAAGACTTGCAAACGGCGAAACAACAGACGATATTTTGCCTGAGGCTTTTGCGACCTGCCGAGAGGCTTCTTGGCGTGTGCTGGGTATGAAGCACTTCCCTGTACAGGTTACAGGTGGTATTATTCTTCATCAGGGCAGAATTGCCGAAATGAAAACAGGTGAAGGTAAAACCTTGGTGGCAACACTTCCTGCATACCTCAACGCCCTTACAGGTGAAGGAGTACATGTTGTTACAGTCAACGATTACCTTGCTACCCGTGACAGCGAATGGATGGGCAAGGTGTACAAGTACCTGGGACTTACCGTTGGTATTATCACACAGGAAATGGACAACGATGAGCGTCAGGAGATGTACGCTTGTGACATTACATACGGAACAAACAACCAGCTTGGTTTTGACTACCTGAGAGATAATATGGTGGTTTACAAGGAGAACAAGGTTCAGCGTGGACACGCCTTTGCTATTGTGGACGAAGTTGACTCAATCCTTATTGATGAAGCCAGAACACCTCTTATCATTTCCGGTCAGGGAGATAAATCCACCGACCTGTATTCAAGAGCAGACAAGCTGGCAAAATCTCTTAAAAAGTATGTGTTCACTGAGGTTGACACCAAGGAGGACAAAGAGGACTTCTATGCCGAAAACGGAATCGACTACATTGTTGACGAAAAGGCAAAGACAGCAACCCTCACCCAGCTTGGTGTTAAAAAAGCAGAGGAATTCTTCCGCCTTGACAACCTTACCGACCCTGAAAACCTTACAATTCAGCACCACATCAATCAGGCTATTAAGGCCAACGGTGTTATGAAGAATGAGGTTGACTACATAGTAAAAGATGGTGAAATCATCATTGTTGACGAGTTCACAGGCCGTCAGATGATAGGCAGAAGATACAACGAAGGTCTGCACCAGGCTATTGAGGCAAAAGAGGGTGTTGAGGTTCAGAACGAAAGCAAAACCCTTGCCACAATCACATTTCAGAATTACTTTAGACTTTACAAAAAGCTTTCCGGTATGACAGGTACTGCTCTTACAGAGGAGCAGGAATTCCAGGAAATCTACAAGCTGGATGTTGTTGAGGTTCCCACAAACAAGCCTCTTATCCGAAAGGATTTGCCAGATGTTATCTTCCCAACAGAGATGGGCAAGTTTAACGCAATTATTGAAGATATTATCAAGTGCCACGAAAAGGGACAGCCTGTCCTTGTAGGTACAGTTTCCATTGAAAAGTCCGAAAAGCTTTCAAAAATGCTGAAAAGGCGTGGCATTAAGCACAATGTCCTCAACGCAAAGCACCACGAAAAGGAAGCCGAGATTGTTGCACAGGCAGGTAAGCTGGGAGCCGTAACAATTGCTACAAATATGGCAGGTCGTGGTACCGATATAGTTCTTGGCGGTAATGCTGAGTTTATGGCTAAGAGCCAGATGAAGAAGATGAAGTTCTCCGATGAACTTATTGCCGAGGCAGATGCTCACTCCGAAACAGATGATAAGGATATCCTGTTTGCAAGACAGACCTTTAACGAGCTCCTTGAGGAATACAAGGAGGAAATTAAGGAAGAGGCAGAAAAGGTTCGTGAGGCCGGTGGCCTTTGCATTATGGGTACAGAGCGCCACGAATCCCGTCGAATTGATAACCAGCTCCGTGGTCGTTCCGGTCGTCAGGGTGACCCGGGACAGAGCCAGTTCTATCTTTCCACCGAAGATGACCTTATGCGTTTGTTTGGTGGCGACAGAATGAAGTCAATTATGAACACCCTCAAGGTTTCTGACGATACTCCAATTGAAAACAAGATGCTTTCAAATATCATTGAGTCCTCACAGGAAAAGGTTGAATCAAGAAACTTTGGTATTCGTAAAAATGTTCTCCAGTATGACGATGTTATGAACCGTCAGAGAGAGATTATTTACGGACAGAGAGATCAGGTGCTTGACGGTGAGGATGTTCACGATACAGTAATCAAGATGCTTAAGGATACCATTGAGGAAAATGTCAGCCTTTATGTCAACGACTCAATTCTCCGTGAATCCTGGAACCTTTCTTCCCTGAGAGAAAGCTACAAGTGGCTTGTTCCCGACAAGGATTTCTTAAAGTTCACAGATGAAGAACTTGATAAGCTGGACAAAAAGGATATTGTTGACATTATCACAAACAAGGCACTTGATTTGTACAAGGAAAACGAGCAAATCCTTGACGAAGAAACAATGCGTGAGATGGAAAGAGTTTACCTCCTTAAGTCAGTCGATACCCACTGGATGGATCACATTGACGCAATGGAACAGCTCAAGCAGTCAATCCACCTTGCAGCCTACGGTCAAAAGGACCCTGTTGTTGAATACAAGCTTGTTGGTTTTGATATGTTTGACGAAATGATTGCAACAATCCGTGAGGATACAGTTAAGCTTTGCCTCCTCCAGCCAAGGAGAATTGCAGCCTTCAAGGCACAGCAGGAGGAAATTGCCGCCCGCAGAGCAGAAGAGGAGAAAAGGGCAGCTCAGGCTCATCAGGTTATCCTTGACAAGCAGAGCAACGCACCAATGCCAAGCCCCATTAACCTTGCCTTAAAGCGTGAACAGGTTGCTGTTCCTACAAGTGCAGGCGTGTCGGAAAACGGCGAAAAGCCAAAGAAAAAGCCAATTGTTAAAAAGCAGAAGATTGGCAGAAACGACCCTTGCCCTTGCGGTTCAGGCAAAAAGTATAAAAAGTGCTGTGGAATGAACGAATAATTCAAAACAGCTTTTTATGAGTGATTTACAACCCCAAGACGGATTGTGCTGTCTTGGGATTTTGTTTTATGATTAATTTAGAAGAAATAAAGGGGATGCTATTGTGCTTGACTGGTTAATGAATAATATTTCCACGATAATTGTGGGAATGATTGTCCTTGCAGTACTTGTGGTTCTTTTTATAAGAATGATAAAAAATAAAAAGAGAGGAAAAACCTCCTGCGGTTGTTCAGGGTGCCCTGTGAGTGGTAGTTGTCATAAAGAAGAAAAGTAGAGTATAGCAAAAATACCGCCCCCTCGATGTGAGGGGGCGGTGGTTGTTTCACTCTTTCAGAAGAACAAATGTGTGATGTAACTTTTTTAACCGTCACATGGTGATTGACTTCACTTCTGACCATTTGCCGTAGAAATTCTTATTCTTCCCTTGAGAAAAATAAAATTTGCCATTTTCGAAAAGATTTATAAAGGAATCACCTGCTGTTGCATAATTTCTCACTCTAAAATAGTAAGTCTTATTTTTTTGTAATTTTTCAATATTATATTCACAAAGTGAATCAGTGTAAACGGTTGTCTTGGTTTTAAAGGTCTTGTCTGTGCTATATTCTAAAACCTGTTGTTCCATATCAATTTTAGGCTTTATTAAGTACTCTACACTTGTATCACCGACTTTATTTATATATTTAAATTCTGCCTTTGTTGGTATAATTTTAAAGGGTATTACTATATTACCCCAGTAGTCACCTTTTCCTGTTACTACCGCAAAGGCGTTGCCTATTGTGTAGTTATTATAATATTTTACAGAGTAATCTTTCCCTTTTTTTAATGTGTGATTGTTCTTTTTAATTGCAAACGAATTTTTTATCTCATAGCCGGTATATAATTTTGATGTGTTTTCAAAATCATATAGTTTTCCTTTGCTCCCAAAAACCTTATATCCAAAATGGGATAAATCAGCAATATTTCCTCGGGTTTTGTCATCCCCCGAAATAATATAATTAACCTTATATTTTTTAGCATAACGATAAGCATAGGAATTTTTGTGGCACACAATTCTTATTATTCTATATTCATCAATGAGAGTTCTATTGACAGCATTAGAAAAAGTTTTTGATATAGATGTAACTGTTTCCGGAATTTTTATTTTATCGGCGCTCAAGTAAGAATATTTCCAGTTAATTTTGGTTACTTTATGACCATCAAGTATTTTAGGTATTTTAACATAATCAACCCTTTCGCCACTTGTGCCAACAATCGTAGCATTACCTTTATTGTCTATTGTATAGATGCAGTTGTTACTTTTATATTCCTTAGCCTTGGCACTAATTGTTGGAATAACTGTAAATGCAGACAACACCATAATTATTGTTAATGTGATTGATA
>JBJEPA010000020.1:0-11672 GCA_051880995.1 Ruminococcus sp. | reverse complement strand
TTTTGCACAGCATCTTCTGCGTCCTGCTTGTTTTTACAGTAGCTAAAGGCTATTCTGAAAAGAGAATCACTATATTTATTAACTGCATCTATGTATTTTTCTTTTGTCATTCTCTTTCTCCTTTCTACTATGGGATTGAAAGTACTTTCATATATATTAGTGCTGTAAAGGACAAAATATCACATTTTTTATACAATTTTTCAAAAAAATCCGCCGGAAATTAATCCGACGGATTTGATTTTATATTTGGTATATTGATTAGTACATACCGCCCATATCAGGAGCAGGAGCTGCTGCCGGTGTTGGTTCCTTGATGTCGCTTACAAGTGACTCTGTTGTGAGAACCATTGCGGCTACTGAGGATGCATTTTGAAGTGCGCTTCTTGTAACCTTGGTTGGGTCAACAATGCCTTCCTTCATCATATCCATATATTCCCCTGTTAGTGCGTTGTAGCCGTAGTTTACTTCACCCTTGGCTACAATGTTGTTAAGGATTACAGAACCCTCAACACCTGCGTTTGCGGAAATCTGGCGAACAGGCTCTTCAAGTGCTTTAAGAACAATCTTGATACCTGTCAGCTCGTCACCCTCTGCCTCTTCTGCAAGGGAAGAAACTGCCGGGATTGTGTTTACAAGGGCTGTACCGCCACCTGCAACGATACCCTCTTCAACAGCTGCCTTTGTTGCCGCGAGAGCATCCTCAATGCGGAGTTTCTTTTCCTTCATTTCGATTTCTGTTGCAGCGCCAACCTTGATAACGGCTACACCGCCTGCAAGCTTTGCAAGTCTTTCCTGAAGTTTTTCCTTGTCAAAGTCGGATGTTGTTGTTTCAATCTGTGAACGAATCTGGTTAACTCTGTCCTTGATAGCCTGTGGCTCACCTGCGCCGTCAACAATGATTGTGTTTTCCTTGTCAACCTTTACCTGACGAGCTGTACCAAGCTGCTGAACTGTGCAGTCCTTAAGCTCAAGACCGAGGTCGGATGTGATTACCTGACCGCCTGTAAGGGTTGCAATATCCTGGAGCATTTCTTTTCTTCTGTCGCCAAAGCCCGGAGCCTTAACAGCAACACAGGTGAATGTGCCACGGAGCTTGTTGAGAACGAGAGTTGTGAGAGCCTCGCCCTCTACATCCTCGGCAATGATAAGAAGCTTTCTGCCTGACTGAACAATCTGTTCAAGGAG
Organism: Ruminococcus sp.; assembly: GCA_051880995.1. Classification (GTDB taxonomy): domain Bacteria; phylum Bacillota; class Clostridia; order Oscillospirales; family Acutalibacteraceae; genus Ruminococcoides. Next base: position 10,487 of record JBJEPA010000020.1, on the reverse strand, counting down.
AGGAAGAATTTCCTGTGTTGTTGAAATCTTTTTATCTGTGATGAGGATGAGGCAGTCATCAAGCTCTGCAACCATCTTGTCTGTATCTGTTACCATATAAGGTGCAATGTAGCCTCTGTCGAACATCATACCCTCAACAACCTCGGAATATGTTTCGGCTGTTTTGGACTCCTCAACTGTGATAACACCGTCTGTGGAAACCTTTTCCATAGCCTCTGCAATAAGGTTACCGATGAATGGGTCAGCGGAAGAGATTGTTGCAACTCTTGCAATATCTTCTGTGCCTGCAACCTCTTTGGAATTTTCCTTAAGAGTTTCTACTGCTTTGTCAACAGCCTTCTTGATACCGTTTTTAAGTACCATTGGGTTTGCACCTGCTGTAACATTTTTCATACCCTCACGGATAAGTGCCTGTGCAAGGAGAGTTGCTGTTGTTGTACCGTCACCGGCAACATCATTTGTCTTTGTGGAAACTTCCTTTACAAGCTGTGCGCCCATATTCTCGAATGGGTCGTCAAGCTCGATTTCCTTTGCGATTGTAACACCGTCGTTTGTAATGAGGGGTGCGCCAAACTTTTTGTCAAGAACTACATTTCTGCCCTTTGGACCAAGTGTGATTTTTACTGTGTCGGCGAGCTGGTCAATACCGGACATTAGAGCCTTTCTTGCGTCTTCGCCATAAAGCATTTGCTTTGCCATTTCAAATTACCTCTTTTCTTATTCAACTATTGCAAGAATATCTGACTGGGAAACGATTGTGTACTCTTCCCCATCAATCTTAACTTCTGTACCGCTGTACTTGGAGGTAACAACCTTGTCGCCCTCTTTTACAGTCATTTCTACCTTTTCACCGTCAACTACACCGCCGGGGCCTACTGCAACAACTGTTGCAAAGGATGGCTTTTCCTGTGCTGATGCTGAAAGTACAATACCGGAAGCAGTTGTTTGCTCTGCCTCTTCGATTTTGACAACTACCTTGTCAGCTAATGGTTTGATAGTCATAATATTTTTCCTCCTTCGAGTGTGATTAATAATTTTTAGCACTCTCTTTTCTTGAGTGCTAATGTTATTGTAGCACTAACTTATAGCATCGTCAAGAGTTAATTTGAAATTTTTTCAAAATATTATTCCGTTATCTTGAAAAGCTGAAAATTAATGTACATTTCAAAAAATACTGTACATAAAGATTATAGTTGTGACTTATTCAGTGTTTTCTTTACTTCTTAAAGTACATAAACACCTGGCATTTTAGCATGCCGTTGTAGAGTTTTCTTCGCTTGTCTGCTTTTCTACCAAATATTTTTTCAAATTCATCATCAGGTGAAATTATAGTATAACTCCAACCGTCTTTTTTGACGAATTTTTGCCCCATAATTTTATAAAGCTCACGAGCCTTGTCAATATCAAGGAGCCTTTCTCCATAGGGAGGATTTGTGATTACTGTGCCACGAGGTGTTTCATGAACAAAATCCTTAATATCTCTTTGAATAAAAGTGACCTTATCATCTACACCTGCTTTATAGGCATTTTCCCTTGCAATATTCAGGGTATCTCTGTCAATATCGTAGCCATAGGCATTGAAGTCACACTCCCTATTAATTTGGGATTTTGCTCTCTCTCTTTCCTCTTCCCAGACTTCCGGTGGAACTATACTCCAGCTTTCAGAGATGAAACTTCTGTTAAGACCGGGGGCGATGTTCATAGCTTTCAATGCACTTTCTATCAGGATTGTACCGCTACCGCACATCGGGTCAATTACTGTGTGGTTAGGTCGCACCCTTGAAAGTTCAGAAAGTACAGCCGCCAAGGTTTCTTTGATTGGTGCGTCGTTGGAATTTGCCCTGTATCCTCTTTTATAAAGACCGACACCTGTGGTGTCTATCATTATTGACACCTTATCTTTCAGAATTAAAAACTGAATCTGGTGAAGTTCTCCCTCCTCCGGGAGCCAATCATTTCCGTAGGCATTGGAAAGAGATTTTGCAACTGACTTTTTGATTATCTTCTGACAGTCGGGCACAGACATAAGCTGGCTGGAAAGACAAGTGCCTTTTACAGGGAATTTATCATTTTCGTCAAGATAATCTGACCAATTAATCCTTGAAACGCCGTCAAAAAGCTCCTGAAAGCTTTTCGCATAGAAAGTATCAACAAGGATAAGGATTCTTTCTGCATATCTTGAGCAGATATTCGCCCTTGAAAGGATGTTGCTATCCCCTTTAAACAAAACTCTTCCGTTTTCGGCGGTGACATCATTTGCACCCATAAATTTAAGTTCGTTTGCCACCAGTCCCTCTACTCCTAAAAGACAAGTGGCAACCATTGTAAATTCCTTTTTCATAAAAATCTCCAAAAAATATAGAGGCTTTTTGGAGCCTCTATATGTTATATGTGTTAAATTATTTTATTATTATAGGGGTTTATTCCTCAGGCTCAAGAAGTCCGTAGGTGTTGCCCTTACGCTTATAGACAACATTTGTTTCGTTAGTTTCAGCATTGATGAATACAAAGAAATCGTGGTTAAGCATATTCATCTGGAGAATTGCCTCCTCAACTGAAATAGGCTTAACAGGAATTGTCTTGTAGCGAATGTCGAACTCCTCCTCGTCCTCAATATCTTCATCAGGGAGAATTGCTGTAAAGTCGGCTGTGTTGTCCCTTAGACGACGAGAAAGACGAGTTTTGTTCTTGCGCATCTGTCTTGCAATGATGTCAACAACCTTATCAAGTGCGTCATTCATCTCGTCCTGCGTATCCTCTGCTCTGCAAACTACACCGTTGTCATTGATTGTAACCTCAACTGTCTGACGATTTTTATAAAGTGTAACAACAACAGAGGCTGTTGCGTCCTCTGAAAAAATCTTATTAAATTTGGAAAGCTTTTTTTCGCAAAGTTCTTTAAAATTGTCCTTTAGGTTAACTTTTCTGGCTGTGTAGGTTATTTTCATTAAAATTCCTCCAGTATTTATTTATTACGGCCACCCCTACGGGAATAACCGCGACTTTCATTCCCGCGCTTCAAGTCGGACATTTTGTCCTCAGAAGTCTTTTTAAATCTGCTCATCATATCTTCGAATGAGCTGTTTTCGTTTTTGTTGTTCTCCCACTGAAAATCTCCGGGAGATGTAACCTTTGGAGCAGGCACATATGGCTTACGGGGTCTTTTTTGTTTTGGCTTTGGCGCAGGTTTTTCAAGATTTGCCTTAATTGATAAAGAAATCTTGCCATTATCAATTGAAATAACCTTAACGGTTACTTCGTCGCCAACCTTGATTGCGTCGTTAATATCGTTTACATATTCATGAGAAATTTCAGAAATATGCACCATTCCCGATTTATTTTCCGGCAAAGCTACAAAAGCACCAAACTTCATTACTCCTGTTACCTTACCTGTTAATACACTACCAACTTCCAGAGCCATATTCTACCCCTTGTTCCATTTCCATCAGTCTCCTGATATATTTACAAAAACTCTTTCTCCGGCGTGAAGATAACCATCTTCCTTAGCCTTTTTTTCAATATAATCCTCGTTGTCCTCATCGGAAAGATTATAAATATCTGTTAATTCATCGTTTTTTATTTCTTGTACAGAAATTTTATTGTTAAGTGCATCCAGTTCACTCTGCTTTTTATCTATTTGATAAAACTGAGAAATCAGCACATACACCGCATATACTGCAAAAACCACAACGGCAGTAATGAGAAGAAAACGATAATTTTTCTTTTTCTTTTTAGGTGTAACTTCCTTAACAACACTATTTCTGTCAGAAACAACAATGTCCTCAGCACTTATATTGTTTTGTTTTTTCATTCTTACAACCTTTTTTGAAAAATATTATTCTTTTTATTATTACACCTAAATTATACACTAAACTTGCAAATGATTTCAATAGTTTTGTTAGAAGTTTTTTGAAAAAAAGATAAATTTTTTGAATAATTACACTAAATATTGAAAATAACTTCACAAATATCACAAGAGATAGTTTTCCTAAAGTGAATCTCAGAGCAAGTGTGCTTAAAGCCATACCAATAAGCATATAAATTCTTGGTTTACCGAAATTATAGGCAAGTGAAAACAGAAAGACAATTACCGCACATAATATCATAAACAAAATATCAAGAAGAATAATGACATATTTATGGTTACTAAAAATATATCTCAAAAATCGGTTGATGTCATAAAGGACAAAAATCAGAACTCCCCACAAGAGGGAAATGAGAAACACTGTTGGGTGAAAGGTTTGATACAGTTCCATTACCTTAACAGCCTTTTGATAAATCCCTTGTCTGTTGTTTCCTTTATGTACTGGAGGGAATTCACCTTTCCGTCAACATTCACTTCTCCGCTTTCAAGGTTCAGCTTGTTAACATGGAGGGATTCCCCTTTTATTACAAGAGATGAACTTTCAAGGGTGAGGACAACACTCTCCTCAGTGAAAGCGTTAACATCCTTTACCCCTGTTACCGATAGCTCTTTTCTGTCTTTTAGAAAAATTTGATTTTCAGGCATAACAATCCCCCATATAATTTTCGTCTATAAAATTATATGGGGTAAATGTATAATTATGATATTGGTTTGTACAGAGTTGTAGCATCCTCTTTGCGGACAGTTTCTTGTACTGAAATAACCTCTACGGATACAGTTCTTTCACCTAGAGTGATGTCGATTCTGTCGCCCTCTTTTACCTTTGTTGATGCTCTTGCAACATTTCCGTTGACAGACACCTTGCCGGCATCACAGGCTTCGTTAGCTACAGTACGGCGTTTAATAATTCTGCTTACCTTTAAATACTTATCTAATCTCATAATATCACCGAAAAAAGTAAAAGGCTGACCAGAAGTCAGCCGAATTTACTATTGATTACTGGTTAACTGTGTTCTTGAATTCCTTACCAGCCTTGAATGCAGGAACCTTAGAAGCAGGAATTTCAATCTTGTTACCTGTTCTTGGGTCACAACCCATTCTTGCATTTCTCTGGCGCTGTTCAAATGTACCAAAGCCTACAATCTGAATCTTGTCGCCGGCAGCAACTGTTTCTACAATTGTGTCGATTGTAGCTGTGAGAGCTGCTTCTGCATCTTTCTTTGTAAGACCACTTTTTTCTGCAATTGCAGCGATTAATTCTGTCTTTTTCATTTTTATTTTCCTCCGTAAAAATAATAAAAATAATAAATTATTTTACTTCATCCCACAAGGAATCAAGTAAGGATAATGGTGCTGATTCCATATCTATACCACGCTCTTTGGCCAATTCCTCAACCTTTTTAAAGCGACTTGTGAATTTGTCGCAAGCGTAATACAGAGCTTCTTCTGAATCCACCTTAAGAAATCTTGAAACATTTACTACAGAAAACAGTAAATCTCCAAGTTCTTCTTCCATACCTTTTTTGTCGCCATCTTCAATAGCTTTCTGAAGTTCCTGAGTTTCTTCTTCCACCTTTTGAAGTGCGCCATTGACATCCGGCCAGTCAAAACCAACCTTGGCTGCTTTCTTTTGAAGTTTTTCACTCCTCATAAGTGAGGGCAGGGATTTTGATACACTATCCATTGCGTCAGACTGAGTCTTTTGTGACTTTGTCTGCATCTTTATTTTGTCCCAATTTGATAAAACTTCATCAGTTGTGTCAGCCTTGACATCAGCAAAAATATGGGGATGTCTGACAATCAGCTTTTTGCAAATGCCGTCGCAAACATCATTTATATCAAAGCTACCTTTCTCACTTTCCATTTCTGAATGGAAAACCACCTGCAAAAGAACGTCACCAAGTTCTTCCTTGAGGAGTTCCCTGTCTTCGGTGTCGATAGCCTCAATTACCTCGTAAGTTTCTTCAATAAAATTTTGCCTTATTGATTTGTGAGTTTGCTCTCTGTCCCAAGGGCAACCTCCGGGGGCTCTGAGCATCTTCATAATTTCGATTAAGTCATCGAAACCGTACTTTGGTTTTTCCTTAAAATCCAATGCTGTTCCCCCTTGTATAAGTATGTTGCGTAATGCAACAAATACATTCTACTTCATTACTCTGAATTTTGCAAGCATTTTTGAGATTTTTTGATTTTTTGTAAGAATATCAAGGTCATTTTTATCAAAAGTTCTGAGAAGTAGCACAAAAACCACATAAATTATTGCTGCAAGACAAATTGAAAGCAAAGTTGCAACAAAAATATTTACCATATCTTTTAAGAAATAGTAAGATAAAAATGCAGTTAATCCACAGAGGATTGAACTTATTAGTGGCTTTACTATGGCATTTTTAAAGTTTGGTCTGATTCCTGTTGATTTAACAAGGATATACATTGCTATTACGCAAACAATCAAAAATCCAACAAGTGTACCTGTGGCAGCTCCCCTGATGTTGACATTTACATTTGTCACAAGGGCAAAATTCATAATTATTTTGATTACAACAGCTATTGAGTAAAGCATAACCGGTGTTTTTACCTTACCAACGCCCTGGAGCATGGAACATATTGGTGTTATGCCCGCCATAAATAAAACTGCAAATCCCATAACCTTAAGGCACTCTGCGCCAACTATCGCAACATTTCCGCCGTAGGTTATCTGCATAATTGGTTCGGCAAGAACAGAGAGTCCAATTCCGCAAGGGAATGTCACAAGGCAAGTGAGTTTTAATACTCTGTTAATGGCTGTTTTTAGCATTTGCTTGTCACCCTTTGCATATGCACTTGTTACCATTGGCATTGCTGTTGTACCAAAAGCCTGTGTGATAACCGTTACAAGCTGCATAACGGTGAGTGCTGCGCCATAGCAACCCCAAAGCTTTGTCTGAATTGTACCGTCAATGACAGCATCGGCATACATTGGGTATTGTGTGGCAAGGGCAGTTCCGTTGCTTACAGACATATCTGCAAGGACACGCTGGATAATCATTCCGTCAATGCTACCACTTATATTCATAACAAGAGCGCCAAGTCCGATTGGAATGGCTGTTCTTATGAGAACACGGAAAGTTTCGTTCTTTGACCTTGCATCAACTGAGTTAGCAAGCTGTTCCTGTGTGATGCCACCACCCATTCTTTTGTACTTAAAGAATAGGTAGAGGAAGCTGAGAACCGTTCCCAACGTAATACCAAGGACAGCTCCGGAAACGGAGTAACCTACAAGGGTATAGATTGCCTCTTTTTCGCTGGCGAAGGCAATTCCGAAAATTGTTCCGTCAGCCTCATATCCGTCAAGACCAAACTTCATAATGAGATAGGCAAATGTAAGACCGAACACCAGCTTGGATGCTCCCTCAATTATTTCGGAAACAGAGGTTGGGGTCATATTCCTCATACCTTCAAAATAACCCCTGTAAATTGAAACAAGGCATCCGAAAAAGATTGTTGGTGAAAGACAAATCATTGATGGGAGTGCATAGGGAGAATCAATGATTTTAATATAGAAAAAACTACCGCCAAACATAAGGAGTGAACAGACAACGCCCATTATTACAAAGAAAGGAATGGACACTTTGTGTATTCTTCTTATGTCCTTATAACGCTTCTGGGCATTGCTCTCGGAAATTAATCGGGATACTGCAATGGGCAGACCAGCTGTAGCAATAGTGAAAAGGGGTACATAAATTTCGTAGGCATTGTTAAAAAGTCCTGTACCAAAGGAAGCAAGCTCATCACCAAAGAGTCCGTAAACTCTGGTAAGTGCCACCTTGTATATCATACCGCAAAGCTTTACAACAATAAGGGCAAGGGACATTATCATTGCGCCCTTGACAAAGGTCTGACCCTTGATGCTTTGGTTTTTGTTTTTGTTCTTCGCCAAATCAATCACCTTACAGATAAAAAAGGCGGTTGCCCGCCTTTTTTATATAAATTTTTAGATACTATTCAGATAATTATTCCTGCATACCTGCATCTTCGTCGGAGTCGCTTTTTACAACAACTTCCTTGAATGGATCTTCTACAACTACCTCTTCTTCCTCCTCAAGGGTGTCCTCCTCGGGAACGAATGGGTCTTGTTCTATCTTAGCGCCGCATTTGCTACAGAACAGGCAGTCTTTGTCAAGCTCAGCCTTACATTTAGGGCAGATAACCTTGTGCCTTGCTGCTGTAATGTACTCGTTGGTGGTTTGAAGCTGAGCCTTAAGCTCATCAATCTCCTGAATAAGGAGTTCGATAGACCTGCTGTCTTCTACGCCGATTTTACTGCAGGCATATACTTCTTCGCCCAAAGTTTGATACTTTTTGCGAATCTCGTTTGAAAGTCCGGAAGCAGTAAACTTGAGCTTTGAATAATCAACTATATTGTTAGTCTTTTTTGAAACGGTGTTAGCCGCTGATTTAACATTTACCATCACATCATCTAATAATCCCATTCTGAAAAACTCCTTTCAAAATTTTATATATTATAGCATTTATTATTAAAACTTTCAACCTTATTTCGTAAGTTCTGTAAAAAATTTATCCGTATTTTTCTTGCGATTTACTATCTCTTCAAACTTGTCAATATATTCATATGGAAATTTATAGTTAAAAATTCTCGTTAAGTCATTCTTTTTATGATTTTTTAGCTTTGTGACAGCTCCTGCACCACAGGCGAGGATTGAGTGGGTTTCGTCCATAATAAAAACATTGTAAAGTCCCTCACGCCCGGGCTTTGCCCAACCTACATTTTCAAAGTTACCAACCATTCTGCTTTGGCGGTAAAGGTAATAAGGTATGTAACCCTTTTCTGTGAGAGTTTTCTCAGCATAACTAAGCATTTTGCCTGTTCTCTCTGCGTCTTGACGGTTGGTTGTAAGGCCCTTTTCGGTGTAATCGGCACTTCTCTTAATTGATAAGGTGTGAACTGTAATGTTGTTTACATCAAGGTCAATTATTTTATCAAGACTTTTTGAAAAACTTTCAAATGTATCATCAGGAAGTCCTGCAATAAGGTCGGAATTTACTGTGTCAAAATTAAAAGTGCTTGCTGTTTTAAAGGCTTTTATAGTGTCATCTGTTGTATGCCTTCTGCCTATTGAATTCAGCACTTTGTCGTTAAGGGTCTGTGGATTTATGCTAATCCTTGTAACTCCGCCGTCCTTTAGAACCTGTAATTTTTCCGGGGTGATTGTGTCGGGTCTGCCGGCTTCAACAGTAAATTCCCTGCACTCTTCCATATTAAAAGAACTATTTATTGCGATGATTAGCTTTTCAAGTTGGGTTGGGTTCAGAGTTGTGGGAGTACCACCACCGATATAGACGGTTTCAAGTTTTAGAGAATGTTTTTTTGCAATTTTTCCTGTTAATGAAACTTCCTTGCACAGCAAATCAACATAGGGCTCCATAAGGTGCTTTGTTCGTTCAACAGACTGGGAAACAAAGCTACAATAACTGCACCTTGAGGGACAGAAAGGTATAGAAACATAGAGAGAAAAGGAATTTTCTTTTGAAGAATTAAGGATTTTTCTCTCGTATTTTTCTGTTTTGGTAGCAAGAGAAAGCTTTTCATCAGTTACAAAGTAGTAATTTTTGAAATATTCACGGGCATAGTCCTCACCTTTTTCGTTCATAACAGAACGGAGATACTTTACCGGACGAACGCCTGTAATCATGCCCCAAGGCATTGTTATGCCTGTATAATCAGTTAAAATTTTGAAAAGCAAGGAGCAAATTATCTGTTCATTTGATTTATCGTCATCTGTTTTGTCTGCTGATAAGGTCTTTTTATATTGAGAAAATACCGCTGTTACAATTATCTCCTTATCACCAGTTGTGAGGATATATTCCTCGTCTTTTTCATTAAGATTATCCTTGATAACTTCTAGTTTTTCATAGGGAAAAAACAGTCTTGCTATATTTTCAATCTCATAATGAAAAGGATGGTTATTAATAAAAATCTTCATAGCTTGAGTTCATAAATGGGTTATATTTTTTCTCGTGTGAAAGGGTTGTGGTTGTCATATGGCCCGGGAAAATATTGTATTCACCCTCTATAGATGCGATTTTCAACAGGCTTTTAATCATTGATGCAGAAGAAGAACCAGGGAAATCTGTTCTTCCGCAGGATTCACAGAACAATGTGTCACCAGACATAATATTGTCATCAAAGATAAAGCACCCACTTCCCTTTGTGTGACCAGGAGTTTCAATATATTTGATTTTTGTGTTGCCCAGAGTTAGTGTATCCTCATCCTTAAGGATGTCGGCAGAAAAATGAGTAAACTTTCTCATTGCCGTTTTGCTGGAAAGATTTAAGTCGTCATTTTCAAGATAAGGAAAATCCTTTTCTCCAATATACACCTTGGCATTTGGGAAAATCTTTTTGTAGTCAGAAACACCTGTGATATGGTCAAAGTGACCGTGAGTAAGGAGAATAAACTCAAGGTTGCCACCGTTTTTGTTTATATAATCAACAGCTTGTTGAGAATATTCACCGGGGTCAACAATAGCCATTGCAGATGTATCAACATCCCTTATTACATAGGAATTTGTTTCCATAATTCCAACAATAAATGTATTAATTTCGGTCATTTCATAATCTCCT
>JBJEPA010000019.1:0-2675 GCA_051880995.1 Ruminococcus sp. | reverse complement strand
GATTGCATATGAAAATCTTGGAGATAAAAAAAGCGGGGAAGAGATACTTCCCTCATATTTAAAGCTTTCGCAAGCTGAACAGGAATTAAGTAAGAAGAGGGGATAAAAATGATAGCTTTAGGTTGTGACCACGGCGGACTTAACATTAAAAACGCTGTAATTAAGTATTTAGAAGATAAAGGAATTGAGTACAAGGATTTTGGATGCTTTACAGAAGAAAGTGTTGATTATCCCGAGTATGCCTTTAAGGTTGCACAGTCAGTTACAAGTGGAGAATGTGAACTTGGAATCCTCTGCTGTGGAACAGGCATTGGTATCTCTATGGCCGCAAATAAAGTAAAGGGTATTAGAGCAGCAGTTGTAAGTAACGAGTTTTGTGCTGAGATGACCCGCCGTCATAACAATGCAAACATTTTATGTATGGGTGGCAGAGTAATCACAGAACAAGAGGCTGTTAAATATGCTGACATTTTTATCAATACACCTTTTGAGGGCGACAGGCATAACAGAAGAATAGATATGATAACTGCTATTGAAAACGGAACCTATAAAATTTAATATATAAAGAAAGTTGGCGTAAAATGGAAAATCAAGTTACAATTTTTGACCACCCACTTATTCAGCATAAGCTGACTCATATGAGAGATGAAAACACAGGCAGTAAGCTTTTCAGAGAGCTTGTATCCGAAGTTTCAATGCTTATGTGCTACGAGGCAACAAGGGATTTACCTCTTAAGGAAGTAGAGGTTAAAACTCCAATGACAACCACAAAGTCAAAGGTTATTGCCGGCAGAAAGCTTGCCTTTGTTCCAATTTTAAGAGCAGGCTTAGGAATGCTGGACGCAATGCTGGAGATGGTTCCGGCTGCTAAGGTTGGTCATATCGGTCTTTACCGTGATGAAGAAACTCACGAGCCTGTTGAATATTACAACAAACTGCCCTCTGATATTCAGGAAAGGGATGTTTTTGTCCTTGACCCAATGCTAGCAACAGGCGGAAGTGCTGTTGATGCAATCAACATAATCAAGAAGAGCAACCCTCACTCAATTAAGTTTTTGTGCATCATTGCTGCACCACAGGGAATTAAGGCTTTGACAGAGGCTCACCCTGATGTACAGGTTTACTGTGCTGCTAAAGATGAAACCTTAAACGAAAATTGCTACATTATGCCCGGACTTGGTGATGCCGGAGATAGAATTTTCGGTACAAAGTAATTCTGCATTAGTAAAATTAATCAATAAAAAGCTGTCACGAGATGTGACAGCTTTTTTGATGGTCAAATACTAGTTTTCTTTTATATATTCTTTGAAAATGCTAATAAGGTTATCTGTAACCCCTTGTGCGGACTGAATGGTAGCAATCATCAAATAATCTGTGTCTATTTCTGAAAAATCAATGTTATAACCGTTAAAGCGTATAAGCTGAGCAATAAATATTCGCTCTGTCCTTCCATTACCTTCTCTGAAAGGATGTATCATATTCAGTGTGCAATATAAATCGACTATATTTTCCACAAATGCATCGAAATTCATATCAAGAAAATAATTGTGACTTTTTATCCGCTTAAAGCACCTATTACATGCAACTTTTAAATCAACTGCATCTGCAAAAGTTGTGCCTTTTTTTGATATATTAATTGTTCTCAATTTTCCTGCCCAATCATACAAATCTTCAAAAAGAATACGATGGATTGCTTTGTAATGTTCTAAATCAAATTTACCGCTTACTGGTTTTTCTTCAAGCTGACTTGTTTTTGCAAAAGTGATGTCTGCTTCGATTACAGCAAGTTGATTTTCATCGGTAATTCCTAATTTGTTTATAAGACAAGTAGTGTTTTCATAACAATCCTCAGTAATTGCATTAATATCATATGCCATTATGTCTTTACTCCGGCTTTATCTTTCACTTTGCTAATATATTCTTCCATTGTAATTTCATTCAGCAATAATTGTCTGCACCAGACTTTGCTTTTTTCATCTATATGGAAGCCTTCCATTTCAACAGAAGCAACAGCATTCTTGATTGATTTATCAATAGAATTTACTCTCATATTTTATTTACCTCACTACAATCTATTAGTATTATAGCATTTGCTTTATTATTATTCAAGCACTGAAAAATATACAAAAACTCCCGACAAAAAGTCGGGAGTAATTATTTTAGAAACAAATTATTCAATTATATGGTCACAGTATGTGCAAACCTGGTGTCCGTTCTTTTCATAATAATATTTTGGTAAGTAGTGTTCCTGTCTGACAATACATCTTGGATTGTTGCACAGCTTTTCGGTTGTAGTTCTCTCATTCTCGTTATGGAAGAAATAGTCCTTGTCCTCAAGTAGCAACATAATAAGTGCCATTCTGCCATACATACCATATACAGCTTGTTTGAAGTAACATGCCCTTGGGTCGTCATCAACCTCAACAGCAATTTCATCTACCCTTGGCAGTGGATGAAGGACAATCATATCCCCTTTAGCCTTTTTCATCTTTTCAGCATCAAGGACATAAATACTCTTTTGTGATTCATATTCCTCAGGGCTTGCAAATCTTTCCCTTTGAATTCGTGTCATATAGAGAACATCAAGGTCAGAAATATTATCCTGTAAATTTTCAACCTCTTCAAATGGACAACCTGAGTTAGTCATAATTTCTTTGATGTAGTCGGGAACTCTT
>JBJEPA010000018.1:0-2691 GCA_051880995.1 Ruminococcus sp. | reverse complement strand
AATTTAAAAATGAGTAAATTATTTGTAAAACTTGTTGAAAAACTAAAAAATTAGTGGTAAAATTTTCATATGATGTGTCCAATGATATTTATTCTCATTGAAACTATTAAATTTTGAGGAGGAATTTTTATGAGAACAAAAAGATTTATTAGTGTCATTCTGTCATTATTGATAGTCTGCTCTTCTTTTGCAGGACTGACTGTTTTTGCAGATGATACTACAACACACACCTACACCGCTGTAGGCGAAGCCTCTTTTATTGGCGAGAATTGGAATCCTGAAAATGAAGAAAATGACTTGGTTCTTCAGGAAGACGGCACGTACAAAATTACCTACACAGGGGTTGCTAAAAGCGACTGTTATATTGTCAAGGTGGCAGAGGACCACTACTGGGATAACTATTTCGGGCCTGCTTTAGGCGACGATAGCAACATTGAATTCTCTGTTCCAGAAGACGGTTCAACAGTTGACATTATCCTTACACTTGAGGGAACAAAGGAAAAGGATATCGAGGGCGTTCTCACAACATTTAACGATGGATTTGTTACAATTCTCGTTAACGGCGCTCTTGCTCCCGACAAGATTATTCCGGATATTACAGAGTACTATGTTGCTGGTATGCCCGGCCTTTGTAATGGTATTACTTGGAATCCGGCTGCTCCTGAAAACAAGATGATAGATATGGGCGACGGTTCTTACGAAATTACATTTACAAATGTTCAGCCTACAAATGTAGATATAGAAGGTAAAAAACATTTTGATGGGGAAGGCAACCCAATATTACAACCTTATGATTTTAAAGTTATTCAAAACGGTAAATGGGGCCAGCCTACTTACGGCTACGATGGACAAATCCCTGATGGTGGCGCAAATGCTCAGCTTATGGTTACGGAGGAAGACTCAACTGTTAAAATCGTTCTTACAAAGGATCTCTATGTTGAGGTTTATGTAAACGGTGTTAATGTTACACCTATACCTGAAGAAACAACCACAAAAGAATCAACCACAAACGAAAAAGGTGAAACAAGTGAAATAACATACGGTGGCGGTTTCTTTGATCCTCCACAGGGTGTTGAGTGCAACAGATTTTTCTTCCAAATGCCTGTTGATGTGGTTGACAACGGTGGCGTAACACACAACTGGATGACATTTACTAACGCAACTGCCACTTGCTATTGGTGGGCGGGCGAATATGCTTGTGAATCATGGCAGATGTCCTATCAGATGCGTAGTGCCGGTCTTGATAACATCTACTACATCGATGTACCAACAAATGTTGGTACAATCATCTTCGGTAACGGTATCTACGGCGGTCCTGCACCTGAAGAAGGCGAAGAACCGAGTCCAAACTGGGGCAAAAACTGCCAGACGGTCAATGTTGGTGCTGACTACTATGATCCAGCTGACAACCCTAACTATCCATGGGGTACAGCATCCTTTGACAATATGATCTACATTGTTGACGTTAACAATGTTTCTTACAATGAGCTTTCTCTTGCTCCAACATATGGTGGTGAGTGGAGATACCTTCATGCTGACGGTTCTATTGATTACACAGCAGGCACAATATTTGAACCTGATGAAATAAGAGTAACAACAGACGTAACTGAAGTATCCCTTATGGAAGGTGACTCTACAACAATTAATGCAACAGTTGAGGGTGCAGACTTTGATTATGAATTGGAATGGGAGTCCAATAATACTGATGTTGCCGAAGTAAACCAATACGGTGAAATCTATGCAAATAGTAACGGCACTGCAACAATTACTGTTAGAGTACTGAATCTGGAAGAAGATACATATGTAGCATCAGCAAAGGTTAAGGTAACCGTAGGTGACCAAACAGGAAAAGCAGTAAGTGTAACAACAGACAGAACTGAAGTAACCCTTACGGCAGGTGATTCTACAACAATTGATGCAACAGTTGAGGGTGCAGACTTTGATTATGAATTAGAATGGGATACAAGTGATTTTGATGTTGCTGAAGTAAACCAATACGGTGAAATCTTTGCTTATGGTAGTGGCACTGCAACAATTACTGTTTGGGTACTGAATCTGGATGATTATACATATGTAGCATCGGCAAAAGTTAAGGTCACAGTAGATAACTCAACAGGGGGAAGAACAGGCAAGTGCAGATGGTCTTATGACGAGGCAACAAAAACACTTACTATTTCAGGTAATGGTAAGATGGAGAACTATTATGATTCTTGGGATACACCTTGGCAAGACTTCTGTGATAAAATTAATAAAGTTGTAATTGAAAACGGTGTAACAAATATTGGTGATTATGCTTTTTCATATTGTAGTAACTTAACTTCCGTAACAATACCTGATAGCGTGACAAGCATAGGATATGATGCATTTTCATATTGTAAAAAGCTGACCGAAGTAACAATACCTAAAAGTGTAACAAGCATTGAGGATAGTTCGTTTACCGGTTGTTCAAGCTTAACAAAAATAGAAGTGGATAAAAATAATCGTAATTATTCATCCATTAGTGGAAATTTGTATAACAAATCACAAACTGAACTTTTACAATATGCTTTAGGTAAAACAGATAGTTCCTTTACTATTCCTAACAGCGTAACAGGTATTGTTGATAATGTATTTAAAGGTTGTACAAATTTGACCAGTATTACAATACCGGATAGCGTAACTTACATTGGCTCTGAGGCATTTAGAAATTGC
>JBJEPA010000017.1:0-11879 GCA_051880995.1 Ruminococcus sp. | reverse complement strand
GAGGAATCTGAAAGGAAAGTAGTAGTGAATAAATCGACACTAACAGGTTATATAAAAGTATGATTTTTCTAACAAAGTAAGTGGTAAAGGAAGGGGATTCCTCGACAAGCTCGGAATGACAGAGTATAGTGTTTTCTTAGAATGGAAAATAAAAATATTATTTTCTGATGTACAAAAAATTCCATTTTCAATTTTCCATTTTCAATTTGTATTACTCCTCATCCTCTGCCGGATAAACAAAAGTTCCGTCCATCATTGCGGCAAAGTTTTCACCGTTCATCTTTTCGTACTTAATAAGATATTTTGCAACCTCGTGGAGCTTGTCGATGTTGTCCTTGAGGATTTTTTCTGTCTTATTGTAAGCGTCTGTAATGATTGTGTGGATTTCCTCGTCAATAGCGGCGGCGGTCTTTTCGGAATAATCCTTAACCTGACCCATATCTCTGCCGATAAATACTTCCTGACTTCCGCTACCGTAAAGGATAGGACCAAGCTTGTCGCTCATACCGTACTTAGTAACCATCTTTTTGGCTGTGGTAGTTGCCTTTTCAATGTCGTTGCTTGCA
The DNA here is from genome assembly GCA_051880995.1 of Ruminococcus sp. Lineage (GTDB taxonomy): Bacteria > Bacillota > Clostridia > Oscillospirales > Acutalibacteraceae > Ruminococcoides. The sequence goes on along the minus strand of JBJEPA010000017.1, from coordinate 11,313 downwards.
CCTGTGGAGATGTCACCCATAATGAGCGCCTCTGCAACTCTACCGCCAAGGCATACAATGATGTCCTCAAGCATTTCGTTTTTGCTGTTGTAGGACTTATCCTCAGATGGAAGTGGCATTGTGTAACCACCTGCCATACCTCTTGGAATGATGGAAATTTCGTGAACAGGGTCCTGTGTGGAGCATTCGTGGAAAGCAATAGCGTGGCCTGCCTCGTGGTAGGCGGTAAGCTTTTTCTCCCTTTCGGACATTACCTTTGACTTCTTTTCTGCACCAACAACAACCTTGATTGTAGCCTCTTCAATCTGCTCCATTGTAATAGCCTTAAGGTTCTTTCTGGCGGCAAGGAGTGCTGCCTCGTTAAGGAGGTTTTCAAGGTCTGCACCGGTAAAGCCGGCTGTGGTCTTGGCAATGTTTTTAAGGTTAACATCGGGGGCAAGTGGCTTTTGTCTTGCATGAACACGGAGTATTGCCTCACGGCCTACAATGTCAGGGTAGGAAACTACCACCTGTCTGTCAAAACGACCGGGACGCATAAGTGCCGGGTCGAGGACATCAGGGCGGTTTGTGGCGGCAATAAGGATTACACCGTCGTTTGCGCCAAAGCCGTCCATCTCAACAAGGAGCTGGTTAAGGGTTTGCTCTCTTTCGTCGTGTCCGCCTCCTAGGCCTGTTCCTCTCTGACGGCCAACTGCGTCAATTTCGTCTATGAATATGATACAAGGTGAGTTCTTCTTTGCAGTCTGGAACAAATCCCTTACTCTTGAAGCACCCACACCTACGAACATCTCTACAAAGTCTGAGCCGGAAATTGAGAAGAAAGGAACTCCGGCTTCACCTGAAACCGCCCTTGCAAGGAGGGTTTTACCTGTACCCGGAGGTCCCACCAGCAGTACGCCCTTAGGTATTCTTGCACCCAAAGCGCTGAACTTGGATGGGTTTTTAAGGAATTCAACAATTTCTTCAAGCTCTTCCTTTTCCTCATCTGCACCTGCAACATCGTCAAAGGTGGTTTTGCGCTTTTCGTCATTCTCATTCTTGAATTTAGCCTTGCCGAACTGCATCTCTTTGCCGCCCATTCCGCCCATTTTGCGGAATACAAACACCCACACTACAATGAGCAAAACGGTGATAATCAGCATTGGCAGTATGTTGTAAAGCAAGGAATTGTCAGCCGCTCTGGAAATATCGTATTCCATTGGCTTATCCTTGTGGCTCTTGTTGTAATCGTCAATGTACTGGTCAACCTTATCAATAAAGAGTTGAGTGGAGGCAAGCTTGTAGGACATGGTCTTTTTCTTATCCACCTCGTTAACAAGCTTCATTGTGATTTCGCCTGTACCGTCGTTTACGGTAAAGCTTTCTACATTCTGATTCTGGAACTGATAGATAACATCGCTGTAGGTATAGCTTGATGTACTGCGGTTGCTGAACATAAAGAACAGAACAATCAGCACAATTACCGGAATGGCAATGTAAATCAGTTTCTTAAGATTACCTTTGTCTTTCATATAATTCTCCTTAGCTCTTTGTTCCCAATTTATTAAGGGAAACTCTGATTAATTCAGTGTTTCCTTAGTATAAACAGACTCCTTTAAAACACCTATGTAGGGAAGATTTCTGTAATACTCTGCGTAGTCAAGTCCAAATCCCACCACAAACAAATCCTCAATTTCCTTGCAGGAGTATTTGACATACACCTCTGTCTGCCTTCTTGCAGGCTTGTCAAGCAATGTGACAATGTTGACAGAATTGCACCTTTTACTCTTTAGATACTGGGATATAAAAGAAAGTGTGTTTCCGCTGTCTATTATATCCTCAACAATAAGAATATCCTTGCCCTCAGGGGCGATTGACATATCCTTTAGTATATTCACCCTGCCGGAGCTTTCGGTGCCGTTTCCGTAGGAGGAAACAGACATAAAATCTATCTGACAGGGAATTTTGATGTGCTTCATAAGCTCCGCCATAAAGCAGACGCTTCCCTTTAAAAGACCCATAAGCACAAGGTTTTTTCCCTCATAGTCTTTGTTGATTTTGTCTGCAATATCCGTAGCAAGTGCAGTTATTTCTTCTGCCGACAGCAAAATTTCCTTTATATCCTTATCCATAGCAACCTCATAAATCAGTAAACTGTATTTTGATACATTCCTTAGCCTTATCAGAAACCTGCGCTTCTTCGGACACAGCAATTCCCTCTATCCAATGAACACAGTTGCCATCTGCAAGTACAAGGAGTTTGTCACGCTTTTCCTCGGGGATTTTCATCTCGTTCATCAGCTTTTTCAGGCTTTTTGTCACGCCCCTGCGGGAAAGGTTGATAAAGTCCCCGGAAAGACGGTTTCTCAGCAAAAGTGTTGGGGTCATTATATCACTATTAATGTAGTTTATGGAAGTATATTTTTCAAATTTTCCACTAATTTTCACATTTTCAAAGGAAATCACCCTGTTTTTATACACAACAGACTTGTTTTGTTCAACCTCTCGTGAATAAAACTCTGTTTCGTCTGTTTCGGCAATTCTGAATAACCCCTGCTTGTTAACGGCGGAAAGGTTCTTTTTAAGGTTAATCTTTCCTCCGTAATATATTATAGAAATTGTTTCTTCAATATGCTTTCTTGAGTAGGAGGAGAACCCCTTTTCCTTAAACAGAAGGGCAACAGCCTCCTTGAGAATAACAGGGTTTGCGTCCTTAAGCTTGTTTGTAAGGTATCCATCCCCTGTCCTTGCGATTTTCAGCAGTAGCTGACCGCTTTTTTCAAGGTACTCTGCAATCTCTGTAAGGGTGCTGTTCATCTTCAGCACAGTGTGCTCCACAGAGGGGTTAATCTCACGCAAAACAGGAACAACATTGTGACGGATTTTGTTCCTTGTGTATTCGGCGGTAAGGTTGGTACTGTCGGTAACATAAACAAGGCCGTATGCCTTGCAGTAGTCCTCAATCTCCCCCCTTGTGGAGTTGATAAGAGGACGGATAATACTGTCCCTCACCCTTGGTATTCCCGAAAGACCCCTTAATGACGCACCCCTTGTCATATTGTAAACCACAGTTTCCAGATTGTCGTCTGCATTGTGAGCTGTAGCTATCTTACAATTATATTTTTCTACCAAAGAATTAAAATACTCATATCTTAATTTTCTGCCACATTCCTCGTGGCTCAGCTTCATCTCTTTTGAAAGGGCATCTATGTGGTATTCCTTAACAAAGATTTCAATGTCATTCTGCCTGCAAAGCTCACGGCAGAACTCCATATCCCTGTCGGACTCTTCCCCACGCAAATGGTGATTCACATGACACGCCATAAGCCTAAGGTTAAGCTCGTCCTTAATGCTGTTAAGGTTGTGGAGGAGGCAGACGGAATCCGCCCCACCGGAAAGCGCCACAATGACGGTGTCGCCCCTGTCTATCATACCGTATTCATCAATGGTATGCTTTATCAAATTAGTCATAGTTCTTCTCAATGGAGGAGAAACGCATAAATTCACCCTGCCAGTGGAGCTTTACGGTGTTGGTTTCGCCGTGACGGTTCTTTGCCACCATACACTCAGCCGAGTTCAGGTCAACCTGTGCATTCTCTCCCGCCTCTCCCTTATCTGCATAATAACCATCTCTGTACAAAAACAGAACAATATCTGCGTCCTGCTCAATAGAGCCTGAATCCCTCAAATCGGAAAGCATTGGCTTGTGGTCGGGACGTTGTTCGCTTGCACGGGAAAGCTGGGAAAGGCATATGACAGGCACATTTATGTCCTTAGCCATAATCTTAAGGTTCCTTGTGATTTCGGAAATTTCCTGTACACGGTTGTTAATCGCCTTTGCGGAGCTCATAAGCTGCAAATAGTCGATGATAACAAGATCCACATCCCTTAGTCTTCTCAGCTTTGCCTTCATTTCGGGAACGGTAATGCCTGAGGTTTCGTCAAGGTAAATCTCGCTTTTAGAAAGGACATCGCTGGCGGAGATAATCCTCTGCCACTCCTCGTCATTCAGCTTGCCTGTTCTCAGCTTTACGCCACCCACAAGTGCCTCAACAGACAGAAGTCGGGAGGCAAGCTGTTCCTTTGTCATTTCAAGGGAGAAGAAGGCAACCTTCTTCTTACTTTGCACAGCCACACTTCTGGCTATGTTCAGGGCAAAGGAGGTTTTTCCCATACCGGGACGGGCGGCAAGAAGGATAAGGTCGGACTTGTTAAGACCTGTGATTACCTTGTCAAGGTCGGAAATTCCTGTGGAAACAGGCTTAAAGTTCTCGTCCTCTTTGCTCAGCTTTTCAAGTCTGTCAAAGGTCTGGTAGATTACCCTGTCAATTCTTTCAAGACCGTCAACCGACTTGCCCTGTCGGATGTCGTAAATCTTCTGTTCCGCAGAGTCGATAAGCCTTTCCGGCTCAACATCCCCTGCTCCGGCAGTTTCGATTATATCTCTTGAGGCTGTAATAAGCTGGCGCAGGCTGTACTTGTCCCTTACAAGCCTTGCGTACTCCTCTACATTTGAGATGGAGGGACAGTTGTCTGCAAGGCTTACAATGTAGGTTTTGCCTGTTGCCTCGTCATAGTCCCTCTCGCCCTTTACCGCTTCAAGGAGTGTCACAAGGTCAAGGGGTCGTGACTCGGTGAACATCTCCAGCATTTTGCCGTAGATTACCTTATGAGTTTGTATGTAAAAATAGTCGGGACTGGGAACAATGCCCATCACCCTGTCTATGCAGGTGGGCTCCATCAATATAGCACCCAGCAAAGCCTGTTCAGCCTCGGGACTATATGGTAAATTCATACCGTCAAACCCGCCTGCAACTCCTAAATCTGCCATAGTAACACCTTATGCTTCAGAAACTTTTACCTTTATGTTTGCCACAATACCGTTGTAAAGCTTAACCTTTGCGTTGTATGTGCCAAATGCCTTGATGTCTGTGTCAAGTGACACCTTTCTTTTGTCAACAATAATGTTGTACTGCTTTTTGATTTCCTGAGAAATTTCCTTTGATGTAACAGAGCCGAAAAGTCGTCCGTTGGAGCCTGCCTTGGCGGTCATTTCAAACACCTTGCCCTCCAGCTTTTCCTTGCTGGCATTCGCCTTTTTAATCTCTGTATCAATCTTAAACTGCTTACTGCTTTCGGCATTTTTCAGCTCATTCATAGCCTGATTGTCAGCCTGTGCAGCCAGGCCTCTTGGGAAGAGAAAGTTCCTTGCGTAACCGTCGGAGGTTTCCACAAGCTCACCCTTTTTGCCCAGATTTTTAACATCCTGCTTTAATACTACTTTCATTTCAGAATCCCTTTCTTCTTTAATTTTTTAATAATAGACATAAGCATATACTCTGCTTCTTCTTTATCATCAACTTTAATTTGGCAGGCAGCCATTGTAAGGTGACCGCCACCCCCCATTTCTTCCATAATAACCTGCACATTTGTTCTGCCGTAGCTACGGGCGGAGATGCCTATAGTTTCAGCGTCTATTCTGTAAATTACAAATGAGGCATACACTCCCCCAACGGTTAACAAATCGTCAGCCGCCTGGGAGGACACAACACGGATATTCTCCATATCGTCATCTGCCATGGCAATTGCGTAGTTGTCAACAATCTTTGCCCTTGAAACAATCTTCGCCTTGTCCTTGTAGGTGTCGATACCGCCGGAAAACAGCCTTTTCACATCAACCGTATCCGCTCCCTTTTGCTTAAGGTATGCCGCCGCCTCAAAGGTGCGAACACCTGTTTTTATTACAAAATTCTTTGTATCAAGGGAAATCCCCGCAAGGAGCGCCCCTGCTTCAAATGCCGAAAGATAGTCGTCGCCGATATACCCGATAAGCTCTGTAACCATTTCACAGGTGGAGGAGGCTGTAGGCTCGTGGAAGAATATAAGTGCGTCCTTGATAAAGTTAACCATCTTGCGGTGGTGGTCGATTACAATTACATTACTGCATTTGTCGTAGATTTCTTCACTTTCAATAAAGGTGCTGATGTGGGTGTCAAGAATAATCAGCAAGGTGCTGTTGTTTATCTTTTTCAGTCCATCCTGAACAGACAAAAATGCACTGCCCAGGCCGTTCTCTTTAGCCTCCTGAATAAGCTGTTTTGCATTGCTTGTTTCCTGATTGCATACAATATAGGTTTCTTTTTTATTCAAGGATTTTGTTATGGTGCTGTAAAGACCAATGGCTGCGCCCACACAGTCAAGGTCGCTGTAGCTGTGACCCATAAGGATAATGTTATCTGCCTTTTTCACAGCGTTTTTGATGTTGCCGGCAAAGGTTCTTGTACGCACCTTACTGCGCTTTTCCACACCCTTTGAAACTCCGCCGAAGAACTCGTAGTCCTCCTTTGCAGACATTGCAACCTGGTCACCGCCTCTGCCCAGCGCCATTTCAAGTGCCTTTCTGGCGGCAAGGTCGCTTTCTCTCAGAGAGCTTTGACCTCTGCCAATGCCGATGGAGATTGTGGCACTCTTTCCGTTCAGCTTGATATTTCTGATTTCGTCAAGAATCTTGAACTTCTCATCAGCAATTTTTACAAGGCTTTTCTCTTCAAAAATAATCATATACCTTGTGGGAGAAAGCTTTGAGTAAAGGGACTTTGTTTCAGCCGCCCACTTCTGGACAGTCTTTTCAACAGCAAGGAGAATTTCTCCCTCTGTTTCGCCGTCTGAGTCGGTGTCAAAGTCCTCTGCATTGTCAAAAAGGACAATGGCTACAGAGCCCTTTTTGTTGCGGAACTCGTTTTCCACGTTGCGATAGTATGTATCATCAATATAGTAAAGTATTGTAGCACCCTGCGCCACATTTCCGTAAACACGGTAGTACTTGTCAAAAAGCTTGATTTTAACAGGCTTTTCCTCCAGAAAATCACTTAATTCGTGACCGCAGATGTGGCTGTCAATGTCGTTGGCAAGGGGGTCCTTTCCCTTGCAGATATTGTTGACAAAAAGACTGTTGCACCACACAATATCGTCGTGAGTACCCACAACCACAACAGGAAAATGGAAATTTTCAAGGTATTCGTGGTCAATTTTTTCAGTTCTCTTAACGGCACTTTTTACAATCTTTCTTATGTAACTGCTGAAACGGAAATTCATCAGCAGAACAAACACAAGAGAAAGCAGGGAGATGCCGAACTCTGCAATGGACAAATATGGATTGTACCTTACAGAAATAAAGGACATACAAAACATAAGTATTGCAAAAATTATGAAAAAGGGAGTCAACGTCCAATTTTTCCTGTTCATAAGCATCTCCTTTCTGTAATAATGCTAAATTTTCGTTAATTCAGCCAGCCTTCCTCAGACGAGGAAGGTGGCACGCTTGCGTGACGGAAGGAGGGAAAAAGTGTTCTCATTTGCTCGTTTTGTCTTTAGAGGATAGTATGGTTATGTGTTCTAACTCATACCTTATTATCTAAAGACAAAATAAGATATATTGACTACTTTTTCACTCCCCCAGTCGCCTTTGGCGACAGCCACCTCATCCGAGGGAGCCTATTTGCGGGGCATTTCCCTTAGCAAGGGGATACCTCATCCGATGGAGCCTTTGTTATCCCATTAATTCTTTTATTTTTAAGTCAATGGCTCTGCATACACCCTCAAAGTTATTATCCAGTTCATAATTTGATATTCTCATTACAGTTAATTTGTATTTTTCAAGTACTGTCGTTCGCTGTTTATCATAATCCATTTCATCAGGATAATAGTGCTGACTTCCGTCTATTTCAATTACAAGTTTTGCACTTGCACAGTAAAAATCAGTAATGTAATTGTCAATAACCTTTTGTCTTTGAAATCGCACAGGATATTTTGACAGATAATCGTACCAAAGGTGTCTTTCCTGCTTTGTCATATTTTTACGCAAATTTTTTGCGTTGCTTATCAGCTTACGATTATAATACAGCGACATTATGTTCCTCTATCAAAATTTTCCTTACAGCCAGCCTTCCTCAGACGAGGAAGGTGGCACGCTTGCGTGACGGAAGGAGGGAAAAAGTGTTCTCATTTGCTCGTTTTGTCTTTAGAGGATAGTATGGTTATGTGTTCTAACTCATACCTTATTATCTAAAGACAAAATAAGATATATTGACTACCTTTTCACTCCCCCAGTCGCCTTTGGCGACAGCCCCCTCATCCGAGGGAGCCTATTTGCGGGGCATTTCCCTTAGCAAGGGAATACCTCATCCGATGGAGCCTTTGAATTTTCAATTCTCCATTTTCAATTTTCCATTTGTTAAACTTCCATAAGAATAGGAAGAATCATCGGGCTTCTGCCTGTTTTGCCCGAAATAACCTTTGATACATCGTCTTTAATGCGGTTCTTAATAACGCCCCACTCGTGAACATTTCTTTCACAGCAGTCGTCCAGTACGGAAAGTGCAGTCCTCTTAACATCGGTCATAAGCTCTTCACTTTCTCTCACATATACAAAGCCTCTTGAAACAATGTCGGGGCCGGAAATTACATGGCCGTCATAGACATCAAGGGAGGCAACAATGATGATAAGTCCGTCCTGTGCCAGGTGTTTTCTGTCTCTGAGAACGATACTTCCCACATCACCAACGCCAAAGCCGTCAACAAACACCTTGCCGGCAGGAACCTTTGGCAATTCCTTGATGTAGTCCCTGTTAAGCTCCAGGGTTGTTCCTATATCTGCAATAAATGTATTCTTCTTGTCAATTCCCAGGGATACTGCAATATCCTGGCTTTTGCGCAAATGTTTTTGCTCGCCGTGAACAGGGATAAAATACTTTGGCTTGACAAGGCTGGTGAGAATTTTATGCTCCTCTGCACAGGCGTGGCCTGATACATGAACCTCATACATAGACTCATAAACCACTTTACAACCCTTTTTAAGGAGTTCGTCAACAACATTTCCCACGGACCTTTCGTTGCCGGGGATTGGGTTTGCGGAAATGATTATGAAGTCCCCTGCGCCAACTGTTATTTTTCTGTGGTCAGAGAATGCCATCCTTGTAAGTGCCGACATTGGTTCGCCCTGTGAGCCTGTTGTAACAAGTACAATCTGCTCAGGGGGATACTGTGGTATCTGGTCTATATCTATTATAATATTCTCGGGAATATCCAAATATCCTAAGTTGCTGGCAACATTCATATAGTTAATCATACTTCTGCCGGAGAAAGCAACCTTTCTGCCAAACTTTTTGGCGCAGTTTATGATTTGCTGAACACGGTTTACATTACTGGCAAAGGTTGCAATAATAATCCTCTGCTTTTCTGCCTTTTGAAACAGGTTTTTAAAGCTGTCGTAAACTGTATGCTCTGTTGGAGTGTAGCCCTCTCTGGCGGCATTTGTCGAGTCGGACATAAGGGCAAGTACACCCTCATCGCCAAGTCGTGCAAAACGGCTCAAATCAATCATACCGCCGGAAATCGGTGTGCAGTCTATCTTGAAGTCACCTGTGTGAACAATAGTACCGCCTGGAGTGTGTAGGGCAATTCCCACAGCGTCGGGTATGGAGTGGTTGACATGAATAAACTCCGCTGTTGTTTTGCCGATTTTTACAGACTCCCCTGCTTTTACTGTTCTCAGCTCAGTCTGCTTTAACAGGGAATGTTCCTTTAGCTTGTTTTCTACCAGTCCCAACGTAAGGGGTGTTCCGTAGATAGGTGCGCTCATTTCTGTCAAAAGGTATGGAAGTCCGCCAATGTGGTCCTCGTGACCGTGGGTGAGGAGAATTGCCTTAACCTTGTCCTTGTTCTGAACAAGATATGTGAAGTCGGGTATAACAAGGTCAACACCCAGCATTTCGCCGTCAGGGAAAGCCATACCGCAGTCGATTACGATAATCTCGTCCTCACACTCAAAAAGGGTGATATTCTTGCCGATTTCGTTAAGTCCACCAAGGAAAGACACCTTTACTGATGGCAGGGGCTTATTCTCCTGATAATTTTGATTTCTCTTACCCTTATAATTAATTTTACTGCTGTTTCGCTTGCTGTTGCTGTTAAAATACTTTTTGTTATTCTGATAACCTGTGCGGTTATTTGTCTGACCGCCCTTTGCATAATTTCTCTGATTGTTCTTATTTCTACTGTAATTCACCATATTTTTACTGTTATTGTTTTTTTCTATTCCCACAAAATGTCCTCCGTTTTCTTAAAAATTAATTTTACTGTATGTATTAATTTGATGATACCCAAAATCCCGACCGGGTATTCAAACAATTCACTGAACAATTAAAAATAGTTGATTTTGTAACCATACTACTCCACAATATTAGTACATTATATCATACTATTTTTTCATAACAAAGTCAACCGAAAAACTATTATATTAAGGTGATATTATTTACAGTATTTCCCTGATGAGTTGAAAAAATACTCCTGTTGTGATAACATTATTACGAAAAGAGGTAATTATGAAAACAGTAGAAATTTTTACAGACGGTGCCTGTTCAGGCAATCCCGGTCCGGGAGGATACGGCGCAATACTGCGATATAAGGGAACAGAAAAGGAAATAAGCGGTGGAAGTGAAAACACCACCAACAACAGAATGGAGCTTTTGGCTGTAATTGAGGCGCTGAAACTGCTGAAAGAGCCCTGCGATGTTCAGCTTTACTCCGACTCTCAATATGTTTGTAACGCCTTTAACCTTGGCTGGGTGGAAAAGTGGAAAGCAAAAAACTGGATGAGGACAAAGAGTGAGCCTGTTAAAAACCCCGACCTTTGGAAAGAGCTTTACGCACTTTGCCAAAAACACAGCGTAACCTTCAACTGGGTAAAGGGGCACGATGGTCACCCTGAAAATGAAAGATGTGACCGCCTTGCTGTGGGATATTATCAGAGGTTTTTGTAAATTGGTCATATGAAATATGGCATCACAAAGCCTCCACTGTGTAAGGGGAGGTGTCACCGTCAAGGTGACTTATATATGACTTTTTTGGCTCCCCTGTGTAAGGGGAGCTGTCGCAAAGCGACTGAGGGGTTGTAAAAGTGTTCTCTGTAACTATCTTTGTCTTAAGATATAACAAAGAATTTTAATCCTATCAAAATAATTTCTAAATCTCTACTGCCTACTGACAAACCCTCCACCGCAAGCGGTCCCCCTCCCTTTACACAAGGGAGGCAGTGGGAGAGGGCAAGCGGTACTCCTTTTACACATGGACGGCAGTGGTGTGGGTAAGCGTGCCACCTTCCTCGTCTGAGGAAGGCTTTCTGTAACTCAAAGTACCTACTCCTGTCATTCTGATTAAGGCTAAATATAAAACAAAACAAAAGCAAAACGGATTGGGCGTAGCTAACCACTCAATCCGTTTTTTTATAAACATTCTGAAATATAAACAAATTATTTTTCTTTAAGAAGTTTTGTA
>JBJEPA010000016.1:0-11884 GCA_051880995.1 Ruminococcus sp. | reverse complement strand
AATGAGAGTATAGAAAATATTGTTTGCGAAAGGTTGTGCAAAAATGGACAGACAAATTATTTTTGTAGGAGGAAAGAGATTTACTATCGTTACAGATGAAAGTGAAGCTTATATGAAAAAGCTGGTTGAAAGAGTTGACACAAGGCTTAAGTCAATTATTTCCTCAAATCCTAAACTGGACAAGGATTCAGCCGCCATACTTGCCTCCCTTGACTATTGTGATGAGGAGTACAAACTTCGTAAAAATCTTGATGATGTTAAAGAGCAAATTAAGGATTATATTGAAGATACTGCACGACTCCACAAGGAGATTGCTCAGTTAAAGGCACAAAATGTGATTTTGCAGGACAAGATTAACAAAATCCTTAACATCACACCAATGGAAGAAACAAAGACACCACAAAAGGAAAAGAAAATTATAGCCACCGGAAAGATTGAAAATTCTGTTCCAAAAATTTTAGACGGTGCTGTTCAGCAAAGCCTCTTTAACAATGAAAAAAATTGAAATTTTAGCCCCTTGCGGAGGATTTGATTCTGTAATCAGCAGTGTTAACAGCGGTGCTGACGCAATTTATCTTGGACTTAAGGATTTTTCCGCAAGAAAAGACGCAAAGAATTTTACATTTGAAGAACTTAAGCAGACAGTTTCATACTGCCATATCAGAGGGGCAAAGGTTTATGTTACAATGAACACTCTGATTTTTGACAGCGAGATGAAGTCGGCTTTGGAAACTGTAAAAAAAGCCACTGAGTGTGATATTGACGCCCTGATTGTACAGGATATAGGTTTTGCAAGCCTTGTAAGAAAAGCCTGTCCCGATTTGCCCCTGCACGGATCAACACAGATGAGTATTCACACACTAAGCGGAGCAAAACTGTTGAAAGAGATGGGCTTTAAAAGGGTTGTCCTCAGCCGTGAAATGTCCAGAGATGAGATAAAGTACATTGCAGATAACTGCGATATTGAGCTGGAAGTTTTCGTTCACGGTGCACTTTGTATGAGTGTAAGCGGTCAATGCTACTTTTCGGCAATACTTGGAGGACGAAGCGGAAACAGAGGTCGCTGTGCCCAAACTTGCCGACTTCCCTTTAGCGTAAAGGGCAATAACCACGCCCTTAGCTTAAAGGACAATTCTATTATAGATTTCATTGATGATATGGCAGAAATCGGCATAACCTCTGCAAAAATTGAGGGAAGGATGAAGCGTCCCGAATATGTATCATCTGCTGTTCGTGCCTGTTACGAAAAAAGAGAAAGGGGTTTTGTTTCTTCAAAAACCTTGGAAAACCTGAGAAATGTTTTTTCCCGAACAGGCTTTACAAACGGATATTACACAGGTGAACTTGGTAATGAAATGTTTGGTTTCCGTAAAAAAGAGGATGTTGTTTCGGCAACGGAGAGCCTTTTTAAAGAAATCCGCAATTCATACAAGGATGAAATGCCTCGTGTTGCCCTTAAGGGAAATTTCAGGGCAAGTTTTGGGGAGAAACCGGTCTTTGAAATTACCGACGGAGAAAATACTGTTGTTGTAAAGGGAGAAGAAAAAGCGGAAAAGGCGGTAAATGTTCCCCTTGACAGGGAAAAGGCGGAAAAACAGCTTTTAAAAACAGGTGGAACACCATTTTATTTTGACAATATTTCCATACAAATTGAGGATAATATAAGTATCCCCCTTTCATCCCTTAACAAGTTGAGGAGAAATGCTTTGGCAGTTATGGCAGACAAAAGGGATTTTTCCCACAACTATATCTTCACAATGCCAAGCCTTGAAATTGCTCCAGCAAATCAAAGGATAACAGAAAAAAGGGCGGAGGTTAAGAGAATTGACAGCAATATAAGTGATGATTACAGCCTTGTGTATGTGCCTATTGATTCAAAGGAAGAGAATATTGATTTCCTTCGCTCAAGAGGAATTGAGGTAGGAGTGTCTGTTCCACGAGGACTTTTTGGAAGAGAAGAAAAAATTATAGAAAGACTAAAGGTTTTAAAAGAAAAGGGAATACAGCATCTGCTGTGCAATAATCTTGGTGCAGTTTATTTTGGTAAGAAGCTGGGATACAGGGTGCACGGAGGAGAATTTTTAAACCTTACCAACACATATTCTCTTCTTTGGGCAGAGGAGTATGGTCTTGAGGATGTCACACTGTCCATTGAGCTTACTGTGGAGCAGATTAAAGAGATGGGAGGAAACATCAAAAGAGGTGTTGTTACCTACGGATATATTCCACTTATGCTAACAAGAAATTGCCCTGTAAAAAGCGGAACAGAGGATTGTAAATCCTGCAAAAAAAGAGGAAAAATGCAGGATCGCAAGAATTACCAGTTTTCGTTATTTTGTGACGGAAACTGCACAGAGGTACTAAATTCGGTACCGCTTTTTATTCCTGAAGAGAATAAAAAAGAGTTTTTCACATTTTTCACAATGGACAGGTTTTATGTGGAAAACTATGTGGAAAGAGTGGAAAACTACAAGAAAAATCACAGTAAATCTCTTGAAAAAGTTAAATTCACCCGTGGATTGTATTATCGTGGGGTTAAATAATGTGAAAAACTTTATTTTTTGATAAAAGAAAAATTATGTGGAAAACTTTTATTTTCCACCACAGAATTAATTTGTGAAGTGTTTATTAACAGTTGGAAAGAATATTATTTTAAGGAATTTATCTAAAGAATTAAAATTATAAAAATGCAGGATAACATAGATTTTTGCAGGAAGGTGAAACAAATGGAAATATTGAAGATAAAAAGGATGAGAGAAAATGCAATTCTTCCCAAAAGGGCAACACCCGGCTCGGCAGGAATGGATTTGTGTGCCTGTATTGAAGAAGAGATTACTATCAGCCCCGGAGATTTGGTAACTATTCCAACAGGTATTGCTATTGCTCTTCCATCAGAAAATTATATGGCAAACATCTATGCCCGAAGTGGTTTGGGAGTAAAGCACGGCATTTGCCTTTCAAACGGAGTTGGCGTAGTTGACAGCGACTATAGAGGAGAGGTTTGTGTGGGACTTTGCAATGTTTCAAAAAGTCCCTACACCGTTACACCGGGAGAAAGAGTGGCTCAGCTTGTGATTGCTTCTGTTGCTGTTATGAATGTTGAAGAAGTGGATGTTTTAGAGGATACATCCCGAGGTGACGGTGGATTTGGTTCAACAGGAAAAAAATAATTTTACCCTGTACCCTTATACCCCTTATTACTGTTGAAAATTACAAATTTTTAAGGTATAATATACTGGTTATATTGCAGGAGATTTTTAAGCTATTCCTTTTATTGAATTTACTTTTGCATATATACTTAATTTATTACAGAAAAATTTTTTAACGTAGTTAAGGAACGCCTGATAGTGATATTTCGGCGTTGCCTTTTGTAGAACATTATTGTGAAATATTGAAAGGTAGATTGATAATATGTTTACTAAAGACATTGGTATAGATTTGGGAACAGCCAACACCCTTGTTTATATGAAGGGCAAGGGAATAGTTCTTCGTGAACCATCTGTTGTAGCTGTTGATATCCGCCAGGACACTGTACTTGCAGTTGGTGCTCAGGCAAAAGAAATGATTGGTAGAACTCCGGGTTCTATTGCCGCTATAAGACCACTTAAAGACGGAGTTATCGCCGACTTTGAAATCACAGCAATTATGCTGAAGCACTTTATCCGCAAGGTTGTTCACAGCAACTTTTTCTCCCGACCCAGGATTGTTATTTGTATTCCAAGCGGTGTTACACAGGTTGAAAGACGAGCAGTTGAGGATGCCGCCTGTCAAGCCGGTGGTAAGGATGTTGAGCTTATTGAAGAACCTATGGCAGCCGCTATCGGTGCAGGACTGCCGGTTGCGGAGCCAACAGGTAGTATGGTTCTTGACATTGGCGGAGGTACATCCGAGGTTGCAGTAATTTCCCTTGGTGACATTGTGGCTCACAATTCCGTAAGGGTTGCCGGCGACAAATTTGACGAAGCAATTATGACATACATCAAAAAGAAGTATGGTCTTACTATTGGTGAAAGAACAGCCGAGGAGATTAAAATGGAAATCGGCTCTGCTTTTCCTCATGAAAATGAGGGCAGTATGACCATCAAGGGCAGAAATACCATTGACGGACTTCCAAAGGATGTTACAATTACCGCTGAAGAGGTGAGAAATGCCCTTGCGTCCCCTCTAGCAGCAATTATTGACGGTGTGCTTGATACCCTTGAAAAAACTCCACCTGAGCTTGCCGCCGATATTATCGACAGAGGAATTACCCTTACAGGTGGCGGAGCGTTACTAAAGGGCATTGATCTGCTTGTAAGCAAGCAGACCGGTATTCCTGTTCACATTGCAGAAAGACCTCTGGATTGTGTGGCTGACGGTGCAGGCAAAAGGCTTGAAACTGTAATGCCAAAGGACTACTACCGAGACAGAAGAAGATAAAAGATAAAAAACCCCACGATTTTGTTGTGGGGTTATGGTTATATGAAATTAATGCTAAAGCCAGCCCCCTGTGTAAAGTACGACCACATTTTCCTCTCCCAACAGCCTCCCTTGTGTAAAGGGAGGGGGACCGCTTGCGGTGGAGGGTTTGTCCGCAGGCAGTTGCGGTTTAGGGAATACCTTGATAGGAACGAAAACTCTCCTCTTGTCATTCCGAGCATAGCGAGGAATCCGAAAGGATAGCAGTAGTGCCTAAATTGACACTGTCAGGTTATAGGAAAGTATGATTCCCCTAACAAAATTAGTGGTAGAGGAAGGGGATCTCTCGACAAGCTCGGAATGACAGTGTGGGAGTTCGGAATGACAGGGTTGTGGCTCGGAATGACAGTGTGTGGATTTTTCCTTAAGTTGACGACATTGGTCATGACAGAGTAGTTGCAATTCAAAAAATTAATTCTGCATTCTGCATTCCCATCCCCCTCCGTTGGAGGCTGTTATAATGAGGTTTGTGATGAAGGATATTTTTAAAACGAAAAATTTTAAAATTCTTATAGTGACGCTAATTGTTGTAATAATGTGCATAGGTGTATCTTCAATATTTAACACAAGTGTTATTTCCTCTGCTGTTGGATACATAACAACAGGTATGCAAAGGGTTTCTGCCGCAGTTACCGATGGAGAAAATAAGAAGTCCTATGCAGAGCTGGAGGCAGAGAACGAACAACTTAAAAAAGAGGTTGCTTCCCTTAGGACACAGCTTGCAGACTATGAGGATGTTAAGGATGAAAACGCTAGACTCTGGAAGTATTACGGTCTAAAAAAAGAAAACAGTGGGTATGATTTTGTGCCCGCATCAGTAATCCGCCGTGACCCCGGTGACCTTTTCTACTCCTTTACCATAGACAGAGGTACAGGTGAAGGAATCTCTGTAAATGACCCTGTTGTTACAGAAAACGGACTTGTGGGATATATCAGCGAAGTAAATGCAAACTCCTGCAAGGTAACCACCATACTTTCTCCCGACCTTTCGGCCGGAGCAAAGGATGTGAAATCAAAGGATACAGGTGTTATTACCGGAGATGCAGATTACAGTGATCAAAACCTTGTTACAATGAAAAAACTTGCGGAAAACAACAAGATAAAAGAGGGTGACCAGATTTCTACCACCGGAATTGGAGGGATGTACCCCGAAAATATCTCTGTGGGCAAGGTAAAAGAGGTTAAGTATGACTCCTTTGACACGTCTCTTTATGCCGTAATTGAACCTTACGAGGATATTCAGAATGTTTCCGATGTTGTGGTAATTACCTCTTTTGACGGACAGGGAGAGATAGAGGAAGGCACCACTTCCCCTTCTACGGAGGATTAGTATGGATAGGAAGTACACAGTTCTCCGTTATATTTCATATGGTCTGGAAATTTTGATTTTCTACATAATTCAGGGTGTGCCTGACCTTATACCACAGGTTTTAGGTGGCAAACCACTTTTATTGATTCCTGTAGCCTTAACCATTGCTTGTTTTGAAAATGAAGTTCCTGCAATGGCTTTTGGCGTTGCTTGTGGGGCTATGATGGATTTAGGTGTTGGCACTCACCTTGGATTTTATACAATAGCCTTGGCGATAGTATGTTTTTTCATAGGTTACTTTGCCGAGAATTATTTTAATACAAAGCTTTTAATAGTTCTCTTTATTTCTGTTATTATGATTCCGGTTTTAATAAGTCTGAATTTTGTTATAAACTATATTCTTGCCGGATATGCAAACAGCGGTTACTATTTTGTTCACCATATCCTTGCAACTATGGCATACACATTTGTTACCGTTCCCGTATTTTACGGAATTAACAGAGTGCTTAGCCGAGGATTTAACGACTATTTGTATTGATTTTTCTAATTTGGAGGTGATTATTTGGATACAGAAAGATATAAACGCAGGGGTATTCTTATCCTAATAATCGTCCTTGTATTTTTTGCTGTGTTTGTGGTGCGCTTGTTTTCCTGGCAGGTTGTAGAGGGGGACAAGTACAAAGATATTGCCATAAACAGTACAACCGTTTCTCTTTCCTCCGACAGTACCAGAGGAGAGATTTTAACTTCCGACGGAAAACCCCTTGCTACCAATAGAACTATCTATAATATTACCTTTAAAAAGAACTATGTAAAAGAGGATAACCTTAATGGAACTATTCAAAAGGTTCTGAAAATTATGAAAACCCGTAATGAAGAATGGGTGGATATCCTCCCCATAAAATATAGCAATGACGGTTATACATTTACTAAAGATGATACTTCCCAGG
This sequence comes from Ruminococcus sp., assembly GCA_051880995.1. GTDB lineage: Bacteria > Bacillota > Clostridia > Oscillospirales > Acutalibacteraceae > Ruminococcoides. The sequence continues at coordinate 5,167 of JBJEPA010000016.1, read as the reverse complement.
ATTGCCTTTCATATTTACAAAGCGAAAGTATGCTTGACACCAGCGTTTACACTATGCCGGAGCAGTACATTGAGGACCTTGTAAAAAGGTATAAATGTGAGAATATTAAAGATAAGCAAGAGCAAAGAGATGTAATTTCTGTGCGTTTTAATATGGAGAGGGAAAATTTTAGCTCCGTGAATGACTACATCTTTGCAGAAGATGTCAGTAACGATATGATGCAGATTATATCCGAAAATAGCCAAAAGCTTGACGGTGTAGAAATTACCACCACTGTGGAAAGACAGTACCGTGACGGTACCCTTGCACCCCACATTGTGGGTACAGTTGGACAAATCAATGCTGAAGAATATGAGGAAAAGCAGGATGAGGGTTACGGATACAACGACCTTATCGGTAAATTTGGCATTGAGCGTGTTTTTGAAAGTCAGCTTAGGGGTGAAGTCGGCAAGGCATATATAGAGAGAAACAACAACGGTTCTGTAGTTCGTACAGTTGAGGCTGAGGACGCAAAGCCGGGCAATTCTGTTTGGCTCACCATTGACAGCGAGCTCCAAAGAATCGCAGATGATTCGCTAAAATATAATGTTGATACCTGCCACAGCGAAGAGGCAGATGACTGTGTTGCCGGAGCAGTTGTTATGCTTGATGTAAAGGATTTTTCTGTTCTTGCGGCGGCAACCTACCCTACCTACGATTTGTCAAAATACAACAACTATAAGTATTATTCAAAACTTGCAAATGACGAAACCAGTCCACTTTACTCAAGGGCATTCAGCGGTGCGTTTGCCCCCGGTTCAGTATTTAAACCATGTGTTGCTCTTGCAGGTCTTGAAGAGGGGAAAATCACTAAGAACAGCATTATTGTATGTACACAAAATTACGACTACTACCCAACAGATGTTGTTAAGTGTATGGGTTACCATAATGGAATAAATATGAATACGGCACTTGCTGTTTCTTGTAACTACTATTTTGCCGAAGTGGGCAGAAGATTGGGAATAAACACAATTTATAGTTATGCCGAAAAGTTCGGTCTGGGTCTTCCAACCGGGGTTGAAATTGATGAAAGCACAGGTTTTCTTGCCGGTCGTGATAGTACCCATTGGACAGCGGGTAATACAGTTCAGGCGGCAATCGGTCAGAGCGACAATGCTTTTACCCCTGCACAGCTTGCCACATATGTTGCAACAATTGCCAATGACGGCACAAGGCTGAGGACTCATCTTGTGGATAAAATCACCACATACGACAGAGAAAAAACTGTTGAGAAAACAGAAAAAGAGGTAGAATCCACCCTTAAGGTTGACCAAAAGAATCTTAAAGCTGTTCAAGAGGGTATGTGGAGTGTGTGTAACGAGGAGGACGGTACAGCCTACGGTATCTTTGGAGATTATGGGGTTGAAGTCGCCGCCAAAACAGGTACAGCGGAAAACAGCGGAACAGACCACACAGTTTTTATCTGCTATGCTCCTTACGATGACCCTCAGGTTGCCATTGCTGTGGTAATTGAGCACGGTGCATTAAAGCAGTATTCCGCCGATGTTGCCAAGGCTCTTTTGGACAAATACTTCTTTGACAAGGATTATAAGCCCCAAAGCAGTTCTTCTTATTAATAACTATAGTAAAATTTGTCTTTGTTAACCTCCCGGATTTCGGGAGGTTATTTTGATATATTTCATCCGGCATAATAAATATTTTACACAAATTGTTTATTGATAAAAATCAATCTTCTTGATAGAATGTATAATGTTAATTACATATCTGTTATTGTTCTTTAAAAGAATTATTTATGAGATAAAATATCATACAATGTTATGAGAAGTATAATGTCAAAATGGGATTGTATGACAATTAAGGAGATTTATAATGAGATTAGGTTTGGATATTGGTTCAACAACAATAAAATGTGTTGTTTTGGACGAAAACAATAAGCTACTATACAGTACATACGAAAGACATTACAGCCAAATCACTACAAAAATCGGTGAGATTCTAAATAAAGTAAGGAAAGAAATACCGGAAGTAGAAAATGCCCTTGTTGCACTTTCCGGTTCTGCCGGAATGGGTGTTGCTGAGGATTGCAACATTTCATTTGTTCAAGAGGTATATGCAACCCGTGTGGCTACAAACACATTTATTCCAGGTACTGATGTTGTTATTGAGCTTGGAGGAGAGGACGCAAAAATCCTGTTCCTTTCCGGCGGTATGGAAGTAAGAATGAACGGAACCTGTGCCGGCGGTACAGGCGCATTTATTGACCAGATGGCAACTCTCCTTAATGTTCCTTTGGAGGCGATGAACGATCTTGCAAAGGGATATGAAAAGACCTATACAATCGCATCAAGATGTGGTGTTTTTGCAAAGACAGATATTCAACCACTCCTTAACCAGGGTGCAAGAAAAGCAGATATTGCCCAGAGTATTTTCCGTGCAGTTGTAAACCAGACTGTTGCAGGACTTGCACAGGGTAGAGAAATTGAGGGAAATGTTGTTTATCTTGGCGGTCCTCTTACATTTATGGAGGAGCTTAGAAAGGCTTTTGATGAGGAGCTTGGCACCAAGGGAACCTGCCCCGAAAATTCTCTTTACTATGTTGCCTGTGGTGCGGCACTTTGCGCCGACAGTACAATAGATTTTGACAGCGTTATAGAAAAGGTAAGCAATTACAAAGGTTCAGGCAACTTTGCATTTAACCCTCCTCTTTTCAAGAACGAAAAGGAGTATGAGGAATTTAAAAATCGTCACGCAAAGGCTACCGTAAGGGAAGTTCCTCTAAAGGATTACGACGGACTTTGCTATATTGGTATGGACGCAGGTAGTACAACAGTTAAGGCTGTTGTAATGGGAGAAAAGGGAGAACTACTACACTCAAAATACCTTTCAAACAGCGGTAACCCTGTTCCAATTATAAAAGAATTTTTGCAGGAGCTTTACACTATAAAGCCGGATATAAAGATAAAAGCATCAGCTGTAACAGGCTACGGAGAGGATATTATTAAAAACGCCTTCTGTGTTGACTACGGTATTGTTGAAACTGTTGCACACTTTACAGCTGCAAAAAGCTTTATGCCTGATGTTGAATTTGTTATAGATATAGGCGGTCAGGACATTAAGTGCTTTAAGGTTCACAACGGAGCAATTGATAACATCTTCCTTAACGAGGCTTGTTCCTCAGGATGCGGTTCATTCCTTCAGACCTTTGCAAATGCACTGGGATACTCAATACAGGATTTTGCATCCCTTGGAATTTTCGGAAAACATCCTGTTGACCTTGGTTCAAGATGTACAGTATTTATGAACTCCTCTGTTAAACAGGCACAGAAAGACGGAGCTACAATAGAGGATATTTCCAGCGGTCTTTCACTTTCAGTTGTTAAAAATGCACTTTATAAGGTAATCAGAGCATCAGGCCCTGATGAACTTGGCAAAAAGATTGTTGTTCAGGGAGGAACATTCCTCAATGACGCAGTGCTTAGAGCATTTGAACAGGAAATGGGGGTTAATGTTGTCCGTCCCACAATATCCGGACTTATGGGTGCTTACGGTGCGGCATTGTATGCACAGAGCAAGTCAAAGGACAGCAAAGAGTTGAGCACAATTCTGGGCAAGGAAAAGCTGGAAAACTTTGTTCATAAAATCAGCGTTGTAAACTGCGGACTTTGCAACAACAACTGCCGTCTTACTGTAAACACATTTGCAGACGGAAGAAAGTTCATTGCCGGCAACAGGTGCGAAAGACCTATTACTAAAAAAGCACCTGACGAAAGTATGAATATATACGAATATAAGCTGAAACTCCTTGAGGAATACAAGCCTGTTGAGGGCAGTCGAGGAAAAATCGGTATTCCTATGGGACTTAATATGTACGAGCTGTTACCATTCTGGCACAGGTTCTTTACAGAGCTTGGCTTTGAAGTGGTAAGGAGTCCTTTCTCAACAAGAAAGCTGTATCAGAAGGGTCAGCAGACAATCCCAAGTGACACAGTCTGCTTCCCTGCAAAGCTGATGCACGGCCATGTTAAGGCGCTTATTGATGAGGGTGTACAAACTATCTTCTACCCTTGTATGTCCTACAATCTTGACGAAAACCTTGGGGACAACCACTACAACTGTCCTGTTGTGGCCTATTATCCCGAAGTAATTTACAACAATATGAAGGAAGTCCAGAATATCACCTTCATTAAGGATTACTTTGGAATTCACCGTAAAAAGGACTTTGCCAAAAAGGCATATGAGGACTTGTCAAAGTACTTCCCTGACCTTACTGCAAAAGAGGTTAAGAACGCAGCAAAATGCGCCTATGAGGAGTATGACCGTTACTTTGAAAGGGTAAGAGCCCGTGGTAATGAAATTATTGCTCAGGCAGAAAAAGAGGGCAAGGAGATTATTGTTCTTTCAGGCCGTCCATATCACATTGACCCTGAAATCAACCACGGAATCAGCAAGATGATTGGCTCCTTTGGTGTTGCAATTATCTCCGAGGACTGTGTTTCCGATAAGGTGGAAAAGTTCAAGGTTGGGGTTCTTAACCAGTGGACCTACCACAGCCGTCTGTATGCCGCTGCTGAGTATGTCAGCACAAGAAAGGATATGAACCTTGTTCAGCTTGTTTCCTTTGGCTGTGGCGTTGATGCAATCACCACCGACGAGGTAAGGGATATTCTTGAAAAGAACGGCAAAATTTATACACAGATAAAAATAGATGAAATCACCAATTTGGGTGCAGTAAAGATTCGTATTCGTTCCTTACTTGCAGCCATCGGAAGATAGATTTATTTGTTTAGATAAAGGATTAATTGTTGGGAGGTTTTGCTTATGGCAAAGCTTGTATATGATAAAGACGGTCGTCTTATGTACACAAAAGAAATGAACGACGAGGGTTACAAAATTCTAGTGCCTATGATGATGCCGGTTCACTTTGGAATTCTTATGGACGCTTTTCGTCACGAGGGCTACAATGTTGAGCTTCTTGACACAAACGGCCCGGAAATTGCACAGACAGGACTAAAGTATGTACATAATGACACCTGCTATCCGGCACTTCTTGTTATCGGTCAGCTTATTAATGCCCTTGAAAGCGGTAAGTATGACCTTAACAAAACAGCCCTTATGATTACACAGACAGGTGGCGGTTGTCGTGCGTCCAACTACATTCACCTTTTGA
>JBJEPA010000015.1:0-11896 GCA_051880995.1 Ruminococcus sp. | reverse complement strand
CCATGTCATTCCTCGTCCCCCATGTGGAAGTGGAGCGCATTCTGCCCACTCTGGGGAACGGCGAAGTGCAGGCCCAGTAATTTCCAATCATAAACCCAACACACTATAATAAATTTTATTGATATTTTGTGAATAAAATTGCTATTATGTGAACAAATACATTTTCACAAATTAAGGAAACACTGATTAAATATATTATTTTTCTCTGACAAATCTATATTATTGATAATATCCTCAAATTGTGTTATTATAACGATAAAAGGAACGGAGGTATTTTATGAAAAACAAAAAGGCTATATCGCTTATATTTACTGCTGTTATTCTTGTTCTCTCCTTATCCTTTGTAGGATGTGGCACAGAGCAGGAAAAGACAGACAACACAGTGCCAAGCACACCTACAATCAAGGACAACCCCCTTTATGAGGGGATAAACAGTTGTATTGAAAATATAGTTAAGGCTGACAAAACAAACGATATGGAATACGAGCTGAAAAAATATCCCACTTACTATATAGAGTCTGAATTCGGCGGAGAAGAGGAATTTGAAAAAATAGTTAAAGATAACTTCTACACCTGCGACACCGAATATAAAATCAGCGAAATAACAGATGTCACAGAAAAACAGGCTGAAAAGATGGAAACTGAAATCAAGGACTATTATGATGTTGACCTTGACATTCAAAAGGTGGCAAAGGTTGATGTGTCCTATAAGTACACCAACTATTCAAAGGATGGTTATATTGACGATTCCACCCTCGTTCCAACCACAGAATACTACATTCAGTTTGACAACACATGGTACTACGGTTGGGGCCTTGAGATGAACTCTGAAATAATTGAGCAGGAAATCGAGTAAATTTCACTCCATATCTTTTCAAAATTTAATAAAAATTTAATAAATTTAATAAGCATAAAAAAAGCCAAACAAACCGCTAAAGTTTGTTTGGCTTGATTTTTTAATGTTAAATGAAAAATAACAGACAAAGGGAGCAAATAATATTTAACACTATAAGATAAATTGGTTTTAACTTTGCTTTTTGCACCAACAAAAAGTCAACAACAACCAGCAAAAGCAACATTCCAAGGACTATCCACATAGGTATGTCAAGGCTTAACGCTGTCTGACGGCTTTGGTTAATAAGCACAAGCATTACATTTCCGAGAAGTCCCGAAATAATAGGACGGATGTAGTTGCTAAATGTACGGAACACACTTGATGTTGCAAATTCTTCGTACAGCAAATAGATAAATCCAAATACACCGCAGGATGTTGCAACGGAACAACCCACCCCTGCCACAGCAAATGCAATTCCTCCAATAACAGATCCAACAGCCTGTGTGCCATAAACATAGCCAAGGGCAGTAAGAGTTTTTGCAAGAATTGAGCCGGGCAGAATATTTACCACAGACACTATCTGACTGTAAAATATATCCTCGGTTATATAATCGTCACCAACAAAAAGGCCATCGGCAATTACAAGGTAGGCATCTCCTCCACCAAAGGACATAAGGGTAGATAGTGTTCCCTTTGCGGCAAAAAGCAAGGATTCAAGATTTAGTGCCAAGGCAGGCACCAAAGTAAGCAGCAAAAACAGCACCCAAATTTTCAGGTCAGACAAAATTTCACGAATGGGAATACGCACCGAGAAAAGCTTGTTGATACTGTTAAAACCACAGATGATAACTGTTGCCACCATTATAAGTGCCAGAATATATGTAACCACATCACTGTGGAAAATTTCCAGTTTTCCGTGGAGCAAAAGATTTGCCCCCGCCAAAAACACTGCACCGATTTTCAACCAAAGATATTTTGCAGATTTAAGACAAAATATAAGAAAAAATGCCGTCAGCAAAATATGGAAAGTAGAAACCGAAAAAATAGGTGTGGCATCTATGCCAAGAATTTTGTAAAGATTACTTTCGCAGGACAGCAGAAAAACTCCTACTGCTACAACCATAGACCGGTAGGAGAATGTCTTGCTTATTTTTTTACAATTAGTAAATACATTTTTTATGTAATGTACTAAAAGATATATGATGAAGGCGGCTATACCCACAATAAGGCACTTTATAATATGCCCAATCTGATCCTGCAAGCTCGATAGAATCGTAAGCAGGGCAACTGTGAGAATAATGCCCGGCAAAGCCATCATTACACCGCCAAGCACCATTCCCTTATGACCGAAGTTTCTTCTACCCAGGGAAGACGCAAGCTCAATAGGCAACGCCCCCGGGGTTAATGTGGCAACAATTACATCGTTGTCAAAATTTTCTTTTGTATCAAGCTTGCCCTCACCGATAAATTCTTCTTCCATAACAGGAATAAGGGCACTTCCTCCGCCAAAGCCAATGCATCCTATTTTAAATATTTTAAGAAGAAAGGTTATAAACTTCATAAATTTATACGACTCTCCTACTTCTTAAATTTTCTAAAAATAGCTTTGAATGGATGTCTTAATGCATCCTTAAGGTCACGGATTCTCTTTTCATTTTTCTTTACTTCTTTTTCAAGGGCAGAAAGTCTTTTACTTAGAGATGCTATATTCTTCCTGTTTTCCTTATCCTTGTCCTGCAACACTTTATTTTCGGTATGCAGGGCACGACAAAGGCTGTAAAGGAACATAACAGTCTCATCAGCAACTACATCGTTATCCCTTGTCCACTTTTGAGTTCCATCAGTAACATCCTTGAAGAGAGGCTTTCCATCACCGATATACTCCTCTGCAATGCGTTTGTTGCCCTCTTCAAACTGGGATAACATTTCTCGTGTTTCTTCGCTTGAAAGGTATTTTTCCGTGCATTTTGGGAGCTTATCCTCACATTCCTTAAGCAATTTTACAACGAATTTGTTTTCCTCGTCCTCAAACTTGCCAAGGGTATTAATCTTTCTCTTAATTTCGCCGGAGTTAAGGCCGATTCCCACATTAAGGTCATCATCAAGGGGAGCATATTCGTCTGTAAGCTCCAAACCGAATATGTGGAGAAAATCGGCAATAACATCGCCTTTATAAAAGAAATCTCTGTCAAAACGCTTTACAATAATGTTTTCTTTTCCAAGAACCTCAGCTATTTCGTCAATCTTTTCACAGTATTCTAAAATTTTTCGCCTTTGGGTCATACAGGTATCATAGTATTCCTCAAAAGGCTCACTGTGGGAATTCATCGCCTTTACAAGTTGATTGTATCTTGACAGCAAAAACTCATCCTGGCGGCGAAGATAAACAATTATCTTAATACAGTAGTTGTGATTTTCTCCCTCTTCCTTAAGCATATCCCAAAGGTCTTTGCGGTAAAAGGAGGTAGCCCACCAGATACTTTCATCAGAGAGTATAATGTTGTCGTGCTCTTCAAAGAGCTTTACAATATGTGCAAGTCCCTCACGGCGAATTTTGCCCTCATACTTATATCTTCTTTTTCCTTCCTCGTTCTTGATTGTTCCAAAAAGGAAGTGAGCGTTTCTGTCGGGGACAATATTTTTGTAAATATGGAAGCTCTCCGGATAATAAAATCCCTTTTGTGAAAGCAAATCCCTGTTCTTAACACAGAATTTTTGTATTGAAGTTGTAGCTGTTTTTGGTATTCCAATATGCAAGTAAAGTGTTTTCATTTTTCCTCCGATTAAAGGAGAGGTGAAAGTTTCTCCATAATAATATCAACACATTCGTCAATGTCGTGTTTGCTTGTGTCAACTGTAACATCAGGGTTTTGGGGAGCCTCGTAAGGGCTGTTAATTCCTGTAAAGTTCTCAATTTCTCCCCTGCGGGCCTTTTTGTAAAGACCCTTTACATCACGCTGTTCACAAACCTCAAGAGGTGTGCTGATATATACTTCAATAAAGTCATCGCCGATAATATCCTTTGCGTTTCTTCTGTCCCTTGTGAAAGGTGAGATAAAGGATGTGAGAACAATCAAACCTGCGTCATTCATCAGCTTTGAGGTTTCGGCAATTCTTCTGATATTCTCAATTCTATCGGCTTCGCTAAAGCCAAGATTTTTGTTAAGACCCATACGCACATTGTCACCGTCAAGGAGCATTGTGTGCTTACCAAGGGCAACAAGTCTCTTTTCAAGCTCGTTGGCAATAGTGGATTTTCCCGAGCCGGAAAGACCGGTAAACCAAATTGTCTTTGCCTTTTGGTTAAGAGCCTGTTCCCTTGACTTTTTGGTAACATCCATCTGGTGCCATGTAAGGTTGTTACTTCTTGCAATAGATTCAATAACAACACCGCAGGCGGAGGTCATATGGGTTAATCTGTCTATAAGGATAAGAGCACCAAGGGATTTGTTGTTCTCAAATAGGTCAAATACAATCTTTGAAGGAACAGCAATCTCACATCTGGCAATCTCATTTTTGTAAATCCTGTCGGTAGCAACCTCTTCTCCGGTGTTTACATCAATTTTGTACTTGATGTTCATTACTGTTGCCGGTGTCATACGAGTACCCAGTTTCATATAGAAGTTTTTGCCTGTAACAAGCTTTGTATCATCCATCCAAAGGATAGTAGCAGAAAACAGTGTGTTAACACAAAGGTCCGCATCCTTAACAAGAACACATCCTCTGGAAATATCAATTTCTTTGTCAAGACAAATGGTTACTGCGTAGCCCTCACAGCTCTCTTCTACATCTTTATCGCTTTGATAAATCTTTGTAACAACAGCACTTTCACCGCTGGGCAAAACAGTGATTTTGTCGCCAACAGCAACCTTTCCGCTTTCTATCTGTCCCTGGAAACCTCTGAAGTCGTAGCTTGGTCTGCAAACCCTTTGAACAGGCATAGTAAATCCTGTTTCGGATGGATCTTGACTTACATCTACATTTTCAAGGTATTTCAGCAGGGTATCCCCTGTGTACCAAGGCATAGTTGCGGATTTTTCGGTGATGTTGTCACCCTCTGTTGCAGATACCGGAATAATCTCAACAGAATCATATTCAAATTCTGCAAGAAGAACTTTAATGGACTTCTTAATCTTTTTGTATTCCTTCTGGCTGTAGTTAATAAGGTCCATCTTATTAACAGCAAATACAAAGTGCTTAATACCCATAAGGGAACAAATTCTGGTGTGTCTTCTTGTCTGGGTAAGAACGCCCTTGCTGGCGTCAACCAGGATTACAGCAAGGTCTGCAAAGGACGCACCAACAGCCATATTTCTTGTGTATTCTTCATGTCCCGGTGTATCGGCAACAATGAAAGAACGATTTTCGGTAGTAAAATAGCGGTAAGCAACATCAATTGTGATACCCTGCTCTCTTTCAGCCATTAGACCGTCAAGAAGAAGTGAATAGTCAATTTCCCCTCCTCTTGAGCCGATTTTGGAGTCAAGCTCAAGGGATTCCTCCTGGTCGGTAAAAAGTAGCTTTGCATCATACAGCATATGACCGATAAGTGTTGACTTTCCGTCGTCAACGCTACCGCAGGTGATAAATTTAAGTAAAGTATCCATTAGAAGTAACCCTCCCTTTTTCTCTTTTCCATACTTGCTTCTCCGCCGTCCTTGTCAATAACACGGCTTGTCCTTTCGGATGAAACAGCACTAAGGGTTTCTTCAATAATCTCGTCAAGGGTTGTAGCGTCGCTTTCAACACCGCCGGAAAGAGGATAGCATCCCAATGTACGGAAACGCACCTTTTTCATCATTGGCTTTTCACCTGGGTTAAGTCTCATACGGTCGTCATCAACCATAATAAGGTTGCCATCACGCTCAACAACAGGACGTTCATCTGCAAAGTAAAGGGGAACAATGTCAATATTTTCCCTCTTGATATACTGCCAGATATCCTTTTCTGTCCAGTTAGAAATAGGGAAAACACGAATGCTCTCTCCCTTGTTAATCTCTGTGTTAAACAGCTTCCACATTTCAGGGCGCTGATTCTTAGGGTCCCAAGCCTGTTCCTTGTTACGGAAAGAGAAAATTCTCTCCTTTGCTCGGCTCTTTTCCTCATCACGACGACCACCGCCAAAGGCTGCGGTAAATCCATACTTGTTAAGAGCCTGCTTTAAAGCCTGGGTTTTCATAATATCTGTGTAGGATGCACCGTGGTCAAACGGGTTAATTCCTTGCTTTACACCCTCTTCATTGATGTAAACCAACATATCAATTCCGTACTTTTCTGCAATCTTATCACGGAATTCAATCATTTCCCTGAACTTCCATGTTGTGTCAACATGAAGGAATGGAAATGGTGGCTTTTCGGGATAAAAAGCCTTTAATGCAAGGTGCAACATTACAGATGAGTCCTTACCGATAGAGTACAGCATAACCGGTTTTTCACACTCGGCGGCAACCTCACGCATGATGTAAATTGCCTCTGCCTCCAGCTTGTCTAAATGATTCATTTTAATTCACCTATCTCAGTTAATAATATTCAGTATAAGTTTTTGCCTATACTTAATCATTATACTAGAATGATTATAAATAGATTTTCTTGAAGAAATATTGAAAATCATATATAATTATATCATATATAAATTAATTTTGCAAAAGAAAGTGAAAATATGAGAATTCTAATTGTTGAAGATTACTATCCTTTAGCTGACACGGTTGCAACGGTGCTTCGCAAGGAGCATTACATAGTTGATGTTGTTGGGGACGGCGAACAGGGTTACGAACACGCCACAACAGGAATTTATGACCTTGCCATCCTTGACCTTATGCTCCCAAAGATGAATGGATATCAGGTGCTTGAAAAATTGCGCAACGAAAACAACACCATACCGGTGCTGATATTATCAGCAAAATCCGAGCTTGATGACAAAGTAAAAGCATTTAAACACGGTGCAGACGACTATATGTCAAAGCCCTTTGAAATTGAGGAGCTGGTTATGCGTGTTGGTGCAATTATCAAAAGGAGCAGCGGAAGCGAAATACCCGACCTTAGCTGTGGAAATTTAGTCCTTGATGTTCACACCTGCCAGGTAATTAACAGCGACAACAAAAAATCTTTAAAAATATCCGGCAAGGAGCTCCATCTTCTTGAAATGTTTTTGTACAACAAGAACCAAGTGCTAACCAAAAGCCGTATTACTGATAAAATATGGGGATATGACGCCAATGCAGAGTATAACAACGTTGAGGTGTATGTGTCCTTTTTAAGAAGAAAAATCAAAAGCCTGCAATGCAATGCCAACATCCGCTCTGTAAGAGGAGTAGGCTACGCTATGGAGATTGAAGAATGACAAAAAAACTAAGAAAAAGAATTATTATTGTTCTGATGACCATTTTTGGATTTACTCTTTTGGGCACATTAATTGCGGTAAATGTGCTTAATTACAGTGTAAACCTTAAACATCAGCGAATGGCCATAAGAGATGATGTAAGGCACTACGGTGTTGAGGTCTTTTGCGGACAGGCAAAGAATAATATAGAAATAAGCGAGTATGACTACTGCACCTGTGTTGTGCTAAAGGACAACTCCGTTATGATTATGTCAAACGAACTGCCCGGTTATTCCGCTGAAGAAATGAAGAAAATTACAAAAAATCTTTCCTCACAAGGTATTCGCAGTGGTTCATACAAAGGTCTTGTTTTTGTTGAAGTAGATCGAAAAAGCGGAAACAAGGTCTATATTTTCTCCGACAACAGGACAGCAAAGGAAAATTCACAGAATTTCTTTATACTTTCCATAATTATTTTTGTAATCGGAATAATAATCTTTTCCGCTGTGGCTTATCTGCTTTCCAAGTGGATGATAAAACCCACCGAAAAGTCCATACAGGCTGAAAAGGAATTTATGTCCAATGTCAGTCACGACCTTAAAACCCCAATTACCATCATCAAAGCCAATGCTGATATGCTGGAGGGAGAGTACGGAAACAACAAACAAATTGAATATATTCGTCAGGAAACTGCAAAAATGAGCAGTATGGTGAATGAAACCCTTACACTTTTAAGTATAGATTCACCTACAAAGAAAAGGGTTTTTGAAGAATTTGACCTTTCAAGTCTGATTTATGAGATGGTTCTTCCCTTTGAAAGCGTTGCATATGAAAATGGGATAACCTTTGACATCAGCATTGAGGACGGACTTATGCTTTTTGGTGACAGCGAGCAAATACAAAGGCTTATATCCATTCTTATGGATAATGCTATGAGTTACACTAATAAGAACGGAAATGTAATAATCAGCGCTTTCAAGTCATCCTCAAAAATAAATCTTTCCTTTTCTAATACAGGAGAGGAAATCCCACATGATAAGAGAGAAAAAATCTTCCGCCGTTTTTATCGTGATAATGAAGAAAGAGGAGCAAGTGGAAATCATTACGGTCTTGGTCTTGCAATAGCACACAGCATTGTACAGCTTCACCACGGAAAAATAGGTGTAAAAAGCGAAAACGGCTTCAACACCTTTGATATTATTCTGCCTGTTCAAAACAAAAGTTGATATAATTAAAATAATAAAAAACAAAATAAGGAGTTTTTCCTATGACTATGAAAGAAAGAATGTTAAAAGGGCTACCATGCCTTACCTTTGAAAAAGAACTGCTTGATGAACGAAATGCCCAGCAAAGAAGGCAATTTGACTTTAACAACCTTGACCCCGAAGATTATGAAGGCAGGGTAAAGGCATTAAAGGAAATGCTGGGAGGATGCACCGATAATGTATGGATGGAACGCCCTATATACTTTGACTATGGAAAGAACACCTATGTTGGGAATAATTTCTATGCCAACACAGGCCTTACCGTTCTTGACGGTGCAAAGGTGACAATCGGCGACAATGTCTTTTGTGCTCCATATGTGGGCATTTACACAGCAGGTCATCCTGTACATCCATACCCTCGAAACTTAGGCATTGAATACAGCCTGCCTGTTACCATAGGCAACAATGTATGGATTGGTGCACAGTCTGTTATTAATCCCGGTGTAACAATCGGAAGTAATGTTGTAATCGGTTCTGGAAGTGTTGTAACCAAGGATATTCCCGACAATGTAATTGCTGTAGGAAACCCTTGCAGGGTACTTCGTAAAATAACCGACGAGGACAAAAACTATTATTTCAGAAATCTTCCTATAGATGAAGAACTATATGAAATAGCAGAAGAAAACAATAAATAAACTAATTTATCAGGAGGTCAATATGCGTTACGAAATCACAGGAGGACAAATGCCGGTGGTCATTTGTTACCTTGAAAACGGAGAATCAATCAACACAGAATCAGGCGGTATGAGCTGGATGTCGCCAAATATGCAGATGCAAACCCACTCAGGAGGCGGTATTGGCAAAATGTTCGGAAGAATGTTAAGCCACGAAACCCTGTTTATGAATACATACACAGCGGTAGGCGGTCCAGGCGAAATTGCCTTCGCCTCCAGCTTTGTAGGCTCAATCATTCCATTTATGATTACCCCACAAAAGAGTATGATTTGCCAAAAATCAGCCTATCTCGCTGGTCAGCCCGGGGTTGATCTTTCAGTACATTTCCAAAAGAAAATAGGCTCAGGATTTATGGGTGGTGAAGGCTTTGTAATGCAACGTCTTTCCGGTAACGGACTTGTGTTTGTTGAAATTGACGGATTTGTTGTTGAGAGAACTTTAGCTCCCGGTCAGCAGATAGTTGTCAGCACAGGCACTGTTGCCGCAATGGATGATACTGTTCAAATGGATGTAAAGCTCGTTCCAGGGGCAAAAAATATGTTGTTTGGCGGAGAGGGTTTGTTTAACACATATCTTACAGGTCCGGGCAAGGTTTACTTGCAGACAATGCCAAAGCAGGAGCTTGCAGGAGTTCTTTCCCCTTATATTGTTACAAACAAATAATATTCCTTACAAAATACCGCTTTCAAAAGTTTTAAATGTTACGTTACCTTGTTTCTTCACTATTTGCAAGGTACACCTTGAACTTCCCCTTACATTTTGAACAGCGGTATTTTTGTGGGTGTGTAACAAGGGGAGAACGCTTCATTCTGTAAATAACTTCACCGCAGTTTTGGCACACAACCATATAACGAGCCTCAAGCTCCGCCGGAGTTTTTTCTTCTCCCTTATAGGTTGTTGTTATATTGTAACCCAAGGGTTTCAACTTTTCTCCATAACTTTTGAATTTTTTCTTGTGATTAAAGCACCCATAACAGGTATGGATGATCTCATGGGCCACTACATTTTTAATTTCATCAACAGGATAATCAAGGACAAATTCAGATATTTCTATGATGAATTTCCCAACCTTTTTCTTACAACAACCCTGTCGCCTTTTTGCCCTTGAATTTATCACAATGGGAACTTCTTTTGTGTAGGGTATTTTAAGGCTGTCACAGTCTGTGAGAACTACCCTGTAAATACTCTCCAAGAGTTGTGTTTTACTCATAATTTACACCCGATTATAAAAGGGGCTGTCGCAATGTTTCGCCATTTGCGACAGCCCCTGAATTATTTATTTAAATATTAAAGCTATAGTTTGGAGCTTCCTTGGTAATTTGAATATCGTGAGGATGGCTCTCCTTAAGTCCTGCGCCGGAAATCTTGCAGAACTTTGCCTTTTCGTGAAGTTCCGGGATATTTGCACAGCCTGTGTAACCCATACCTGAGCGAATACCACCCACCAATTGGAATACTGTATCTGCAAGAGGTCCCTTGTAAGGTACACGACCTTCAACACCTTCAGGAACAAGCTTTTTGTTGCCACCCTGGAAGTATCTGTCGGAGGAACCCTTTGCCATAGCGGCAAGTGAACCCATACCACGGTAAACCTTAAACTGCCTACCCTGATAAATTTCTGTTTCTCCAGGGGACTCCTTACATCCTGCAACGAGGGAACCAACCATAACAACAGAACCGCCTGCGGCAAGAGCCTTTACAATATCACCGCTGTACTTAACACCGCCGTCTGCAATAACAGGAACGCCGTACTTTGCAGCCTCGGTTGCTGCGTCGAAAATAGCAGTAACCTGTGGCACACCGATACCGGCAACAACTCTTGTAGTACAGATTGAACCGGGACCAATACCAACCTTAACTGCGTCTGCACCGGCCTCAATAAGGGCCTTTGTAGCCTCGGCTGTTGCTACATTCCCGGCAATAAGCTGAACATCAGGGAAAGCCTTTTTAACCTTAGCAACAGATTTAATAATATTGCTGTTGTGTCCGTGAGCAGAGTCAAGAACAAGTACGTCTGCACCGGCATTAACAAGAGCCTGTACTCTTTCAAGAACATCAGGTGTTCCGCCAATAGCAGCACCGCAGAGAAGTCTGCCCTTTTCGTCCCTTGCTGAATTTGGATACTGGATAGATTTTTCAATATCCTTAATTGTGATAAGTCCACAGAGATTGCCCTGGTCATCAACGATAGGAAGTTTTTCTATCTTGTGCTTTTTAAGAAGTTCCTTTGCCCCTTGAATAGTAGTACCAAGAGGAGCAGTAATGAGGTTTTCTTTTGTCATAACAGAGTAAATTGGCTGTTTATAATCCTCTTCGTTAAGGAAAGCCATATCTCTGTTTGTGATAATTCCAACAAGCTTTTTGCCCTCACAAATTGGCACACCTGAGATTTTATACTTGCCCATAAGCTCGTCTGCTTCGGCAACTGTCTTTTCAGGAGAAAGGTAGAATGGGTTTGTAATAACGCC
This sequence comes from Ruminococcus sp., assembly GCA_051880995.1. Taxonomy (GTDB): domain Bacteria; phylum Bacillota; class Clostridia; order Oscillospirales; family Acutalibacteraceae; genus Ruminococcoides. The sequence continues at coordinate 334 of JBJEPA010000015.1, read as the reverse complement.
ATTTTCAGAACGCTTAACACGGTCCACCATATCCGCCTGAGTTTCAATAGACATATTTTTGTGAATAATTCCGATACCGCCCTCACGAGCAATGGCGATTGCCATATCAGACTCTGTAACAGTATCCATAGCTGCTGTCATAAGAGGTGTGTTCAGTTTGATTTTCTTTGTGAGATGTGTTGAGATATCAACATCCTTTGGCTCAACATCAGACTCACCCGGGATAAGAAGTACATCATCAAAAGTTAGTGCTTCTTTGACAAATTTCTCTTGGTTTATCATAAGCTCATTTCCCCCTTAAATAACTCTATCCTATTTTAATTTATTATTTTTG
>JBJEPA010000014.1:0-2727 GCA_051880995.1 Ruminococcus sp. | reverse complement strand
TCCAAAAGTTGGATTTTTAGGTCTAACTTTTGGGGGTCGGGTCATTTCACAGGGGATTTTTTTGCACCAAACCTCCATTACGTCCTTTTTCTTTGACTTATGAAATCTTTCGTGTATAATGGTAACATAGAAGGTGGAAAATATGATTTTACACGATATTTCCAGAGGGATTTTTTCAAGCCAGGTCTATCCCGGCGACCCCGAACCATCAGCAAAGGTGATAAACAGTATTCAGAAAGGGGACGACTATAACCTTAGTCAAATTACTTTTTGTCCCCACACAGGAACTCACATTGACGCACCACTCCACTTTGTTGACAACGGAACGCCGATTAACAGACTCGGCCTTAAGCATTTTTTTGGAAAATGCACTGTGGTTTCTGTTGAGGGTGATTTAACAGGGCAGGATATGGACGAAATTCTGCCATATTGTCACAAGAGAGTGTTGTTCAAGGGAAACGGCAAAGCTTTTCTTACAACAACGGCTGCCGAAACCTTGATTGACCACAATATAAAATTGGTGGGAACAGATGCCAACACCATTGGTTCGGATTTTGACAACAACAAAACCCACACTTTATTACTGGAGAATGGGATTCCTATTTTGGAATGTTTAAACCTTAGTAAAATAAAAGACGGAGATTATAATATATGTGCCTTTCCTGTTAAGATTGAAGCTGTTGAGGCAGCACCTTGCAGGGCGGTACTTTTAGAGCAAGAAAAGGGGATATAAATGTACAAGATAATTATTTTTGATTTAGACGGAACATTGGCAAACACTCTTATTGATTTGGCAGATGCCACAAATGTGGGATTGACTAAGGCTGGATTGCCTGCACATCCTGTTGAAAAATATAAACAGATGGTTGGGGGCGGAGTTCTCAACCTTGTTAAAAGGGCAATGAGTCCCGTTGAGGATGAAAAATTATTTAAGATTGTAAAAAATGGTTTTGATGAATACTATAAAAAACACTCCATCGACAAAACTTGTGCCTATGAGGGTACAGAGGAACTGCTTAATGAATTGTCAAAGAGGGGTATAGCAACTGCTGTTCTTTCCAATAAACCTGATGAATTTGTTGCTAAAATATTAAAAAAGATTTATCCTGACCATTCTTTCACATATGCATGGGGAAAAAAACCAGAGTATAATACAAAGCCTGATCCCGAAGCCCTGAATGCAATTCTTAGTCTTACTGGTTTTGATAGGGATGAGTGTATCTATGTTGGTGACAGCAATGTTGACTGTTTTACTGCACAGAATGCCGGAGTAAAATGCTGTGGTGTTAGTTGGGGTTTCAGAGGCAGAGAAGAACTGGAAAATGCCGGTGCTGACCATGTGATTGATGAGCCGTTACAGCTGATTGAGAAGTTTGGTCTATGAGGAGAAATTACCAAAAGGAGTTTGATTCCTTAATTCAGTATAATGAGGATAATGGGATTGTTCCTACCCTACTTCTACACGCTTGTTGTGCACCTTGCAGTAGCTATGTTATTGAATATTTAAGTAACTATTTTCGCCTTACAATGCTGTTTTTTAATCCAAACATAGGAGAGCAGGAGGAATATTTTTACCGTCGTGATGAGCTTAAAAGGCTTATTGGTGAGATGAAAACAAAGTATCCTGTTTCATTTATAGACGGAGATTACAACCCGCAGGATTTTTATGATGTGGCAAATGGTCTTGAAAATGAGCCTGAAAAAGGAGCAAGATGCTCAAAATGCTTTTCTCTACGACTTAATTACACAGCCTCTATTGCTGAAAAAGAGGGTTTTGACTACTTTGGAACTACCCTTACATTAAGTCCTTTAAAGAATGCAGAACTCATTAACAGCATTGGAGAAAAAATAGAGTGCAAAGCAAAGTATCTTCCCTCTGATTTTAAGAAAAAAGAGGGCTATAAGCGGAGCATTGTGCTTTCAAAGGAGTACAATTTGTACAGACAGAATTATTGTGGATGTGTTTTTTCAAAGAAAAACAATGAAAAATAGCGAAAAATAAAAAATTCGCAGATTGTAAAATGAAGATGCAATAGTAAAAAAATAATATCCATAGCAATGATCTTGTGATAGAATTGAGTTGCTACACAAAATTCGAAAGGATCATCGCTATGGACAATCCAAATTGTAACACAAAACGCCAAAAAGGACAACACCTAACTTATGAAGAAAGAGTAGAAATGGAAATCCGACTTAAAGACGGTTGGATCCCCATACAAGATACACAAACATTTGGGTTGCTCATTTAACACAATAAAGAATGAATATGAACGAGGTAAAGTTCTACTCTTTAATGGTAAAGTCGAGCGTTACAAAGCATCAGTTGGTCAGAAAACATATATGGAAAATCGCAAGAACAGCAAAAAGAATTATAGCTGTCTTGAAGTAGTTGATTTTCTTACATATGTTGAAAATCAAGTTAAAAATGAGGGCTGGTCACTGGATGCTTGTGTAGGATTTGCTAAAGATAATAATCTGTTTGATAGGGATGAAATGGTGTGTACAAAAACACTGTATAACTATGTTGATGCCGGTTTGATGAACATAACAAATATGGATTTACCTGAAAAACTCAGCCGTAACACCAAAACTAAAAAAGCCAAAGAAAACAAGAAAAAACTAGGTAACAGCATAGAAGAACGACCCGAAGAAGTGGAATTACGAGAAGAATTTGGTCATTGGGAAATCGACAGTGTAATCGGCAAAAAGAAGGATACAGAGCCGGTA
>JBJEPA010000013.1:0-2732 GCA_051880995.1 Ruminococcus sp. | reverse complement strand
GAGTGAAAAAGTAGTCAATATATCTTGCTATGTCTTTAAATAATAATGTACGAGTCAGAACACAAACCACACAATCAACTAATGTATTCCAACTATCACCTAATACCACTTTCCCTACCACATAACACCCTAAACACCCTAAACACCCAACAAATTCTCACATATTCATCATATTTTCAACACTACTCTTGACAAACCTCCATTAAAATAGTAAATTAAAAGAGTACAATTTATTGGGAGGTATTACAATGAAAAAAATATTAGCACTTGCTATCACAGTAGTATTAATGGCTGCTTGCTTCGTTGGTTGCGGTAGCTCAAGCGATTCTAAAGATGACAGCAAGCTTGAAACAGTAACAGAGGGCAAGCTCACAATGGCAACAAATGCCGAGTTCCCACCATATGAGTATTATGAGGGCGAAAAGGTTGTTGGTATCGATGCCGAAGTAGCTGAAAAAATTGCAGACAAGCTTGGACTTGAGCTTGAAATCGCAGATGTTTCCTTTGACTCCATCATTCCAGGTGTTCAAAGCGGAAAGTACGATATGGGTATGGCAGGTATGACTGTTACAGACGAGAGAAAGAGAAGTGTTAACTTCTCCGATTCTTACGCAACAGGTATCCAGTCTGTTATCGTTAAGGAAGATTCAGACATCAAATCTATTGACGACCTTGACGGCAAGAAGATTGGTGTTCAGACAGCAACAACAGGCGACATCTACGCTTCTGACGATTACGGCGAAGATAATGTTAAGAGATTTGAAAACGGTGCTGCTGCTGTTGCAGCCCTGACAGCTAACAAGGTTGACTGCGTAATCATCGACAATGAGCCTGCAAAGGCATATGTTGATGCAAACGACGGTCTTAAGATTCTTGACACAGAGTATGCTGTAGAGGACTATGCAATCTGCTTCTCAAAGGACAGCGAGGAACTTCAGAAGAAGGTAAACGATGCCCTTAACGAGCTTAAGAAAGACGGTACAATTCAGGAGATTGTTGATAAATACATCACAGCAGATTAATTTTTTCTACTAAGGCAATGGGGCTGTTGCAAAAGAATGAATTGCGACAGCCTCTTATTTTTGGAAATATAGATTTTATCTAAGTTTTCTTAGGTTAAGGGGTTCACTTTATGTGGGATGCTATTTGTAATTGGTTTGCAGATTTATGCGACCAGCTAAGTTTTGTTTTTATTGAAAGCGACAGATACAAGCAGATGCTTACAGGTCTTAAGAATACCCTTCTTATCACCGCAGGAGCATTGGTATTAGGTGTTGTAATCGGCGTTATCGTAGCCTCAATCCGTTCTTCCTATGACAAGAATAAGGAGTCTATGAAGCTTCGCAAGGGCGTTGGCTACTATGTTTTAACAGTTCTCAATGCAATTTGTAAGGTCTATCTTACAGTTATCAGAGGCACACCTGTTGTCGTTCAGCTGATGATTTCATATTTTATCATCTTTGTTTCGGCAAAGGACGGTGTTCCCGTAGGTATTTTTGCATTTGGTATCAATTCCGGTGCCTATGTTGCAGAAATTTTCCGTGGGGGAATTATGGCTGTTGACAATGGTCAGTTTGAGGCAGGCAGAAGCCTTGGCTTTAACTATCTACAAACAATGCGCCATATCGTTGTGCCACAGATGTTCAAGGCTGTATTGCCGACTCTGTGTAACGAATTTATCACATTGCTTAAGGAAACCTCAGTTGTAGGTTATGTTGGAGTTATCGATCTAACAAAGGCAGGTAATGTTATCGCCGGCAGAACATACTCCTACTTTATTCCGCTTCTGACAGTTGCGGCAATCTACCTTGTAATGGTAATGATTCTTTCCTACTTTGTTGGTAAGCTTGAAAGGAAGTTAAGAAAAAATGAGCGATAATGTATTGATAAAAGTTAACGACTTAAAAAAGCATTACAACGACGGTGAAGTAAAGGCTCTTGACGGCGTAAGCTGTACCATTAACAGCGGAGAGGTTGTAGTTATAATCGGACCTTCCGGCAGCGGAAAGTCAACTCTCCTTCGTTCCCTTAATCTTCTTGAAATCCCAACATCAGGCACAATTCTCCTTGATGATGTTGATATTACAAACCCAAAGGTTAACATCAATGTTCACCGTCAAAAGATGGGTATGGTGTTCCAGCATTTTAACCTGTTCCCAAATATGACAGTGCTTAAAAATATGATAATCGCCCCAATGAAGCTACTTAAAAAGTCCAAAGAAGAGGCCACTAAAACAGCAATGAACCTGCTTGAAAGAGTAGGACTTGCCGACAGGGCAGATGCCTATCCCGACCAGCTTTCCGGCGGACAAAAGCAGAGGGTAGCAATCGTAAGAGCACTTTGTATGGAGCCTGAGGTTATGCTTTTTGACGAGCCAACATCCGCCCTTGACCCTGAAATGGTAGGAGAAGTTCTTGATGTTATGAAGGAACTTGCAAAAGAGGGAATGACAATGGTTGTAGTTACCCACGAAATGGGCTTTGCTCGTGAGGTTGCCGATAGGGTAATCTTTATGAGCGAAGGCACCATAGTAGAAGAAGGCACCCCGGAAGAAATTTTTACATCCCCAAAAGAGGACAGAACAAAAGAATTTTTGAGATGTGTCCTCTGATTGATTTTAATAACAATAGCTTCACCCAAGCATTCCCTACGGTTTGCTTGGGTGTTTTTTATGCCCATTTCAACTTAGTAATAATTCTAATACAGAAAAATAACACGATACAAGACCAAT
>JBJEPA010000012.1:0-2737 GCA_051880995.1 Ruminococcus sp. | reverse complement strand
TATTAACGAAAAAACCTCAAAAATAGGTTACATAGACAACATTCTTGAAACCAAGGGAAAGGGCTTTGAAAGGGTTATGGAGCAATACTCCTATGTAAAGGAAAAGTTGGCAGAAACAAAAACAAAGCCTGTTTTTATCAACGAGCTTGTGTGCAAAAGGCTGACGGAAAACACAAGCCGTGAATGGATGTATTTTACACTTTTAATTGCCTTAGTAATATTCAGCACATCAAATATTTTTGCATGTGAATACAAAAGTGGGATGGTGAACCTTGTGAGGTGCAATCGGTTTGGAAAAGCAAGGTTAATCGCCACAAAGCTACTTGTCACAGTGACTTCAACAGCTGTTTTCTACACCTTAATTTATCTGCCCTATATGATTAATTTTGTAAACACCTTCGGCACAAAAGCCTTTAATTTGCCACTATATTATATGCAGGATTTTTCTATGCTCACAGACGGCATAACGGTTTTTGAGTATATATTAGTTTGCGGTGTTGTGCATTTTGGGTCGGCTTTTGCAGTTACATCATTTGTGTTTATGCTGTCACTGCTGATGAAGAACAACATTATGACAATGATAGTATCAAGCGGAATTTTCCTTGTTCCAAGTGTTGCAGTGATGAATATGACAAATGTGAGAATGTCCTACCTATTCCGAAGTAACACATGGCAAACCGGAGTTGCAGTATTGGGGGTTATCGCCCTTATAGTAACTGCGATTTCCCTTATAACAGTATTCATAAAATTTTGTAATGTGAGGTTTAAAAGATGAAAAGAATAATTTGCCTGATAATTGTAGTAATTGCAGTTATGTGTGGTTGCCAAAACAATAAAGACATAATTACTGAAAATAGATTTATTGAAAATCAGGACAACCAGTATATGTATTCCGATGTGTGGTACGGCACGACCTTACAGCATAGCGGTGAGGGTTACTACTTTTTAAAGGACAAGTTTCTTTATTTTATTGATGAAAAGGATATGTCTGTGTATCTTCTGTGCAACAAAGCAGACTGCCTACACGACAGAGAAACTGATGACAGCAAAAGGCAAGGCTGTAATGCCTACATAACAGGCGATTATCTTCCTTCTGAACAGAAAATTCAGTACTATAACAACAGCATTTACTACATTGACAATACAAAAATAGAAACAGAGGGGCTTATACTGAAAAGGTTAGATATTGATACCCAAAGGACAGAGAGTGTATATACCGTTAAAACAATGTATATTGACGATTGGATTATCCACAGGGGATACTTTTACTATGCACAGTCAGTCATAACAACACAGGACAAGGACGGTAAAGAAAAGGCTGAAACAGACAGTGCAGTTTATAGTGTTGATTTAGAGGATAACAGCAGTTCCCGATGTATTTCATCCTTTGACAAAATGGGACTTGATTTACAGCAAACAGAGAATTTACAGGCATACGGAAATTATGTTTACTTTGACTGTTCCACAGTGAAAAAGGGTACGGATATACTTGACAGCGACAACACCTCTTTTCAGGACAAAAGATATGTTTACGATATAGATAAGAACAAATGCTATTGCCTTGATGATAAGGTCAGTGGTGACTCACCAACATTTTGTGGCTATTATAATGACAAAATAATATATCTTTCCGGTGGCAACTGCATCTATACCTGTGACTTAAACGGCGAAAACACAAAAAAGCTTTTTGACTACGACAAAAGGTATTACGGCTACAATATCTTCACTGACGGTAAATATATTTACTTTGAAGAAATGGAAAAGGAACAGGGAATTTACTGTGTTTTTGACGGTAGGGGAAAGGTGTTAAACAGAGTTAAAATGCCCTTTATAATCGACCCTCAATTACCTTATGACGAGGACTATATTGTCAGATTTATCGAGGATAACAACACCTTGCAGATTGTTCCCAAAAAGGATATTGCTTCTTCAAAAAAGCTATCTGCAAGGGTGATATATAATTTCTCCTGAGGTGCATATGAAACTGATATTGTATGAAATACGCAAGGTGATTTTTCAAAAGGTATTTTTAGTGGTTGGTGTGCTGTCGATAATACTGAATGTGTTTGTGTTTTTCAATGAAAACAATACAAAAAAGAATATTTTTACAGAAGAACCACGGAGTACACAGTCGCAGTTGCAGTACATAAAATCCTATCCCGATTTTATAAATGAAATGGAAAACAGGGCAGAAAGACAGTCGAAAATGTACGGTGACAAAAAATCCTTCAGCTACAAAAATCTGTACAAAACCGCACAGGATTACAGTCACCTCAAAGGCATAAAGCTAACCCCGGCAAAGGCTGACAGTCTGCTTGCTGTTGGAGATTTCCCCATAACTGACTTCTTTATAATTGCACTTATTTTCCTTGCAGGTGTTTATATTTTTTCTGTTGATAATGGTTTAAACAGGCTGATAAAAACTACATTAAGAGGCAGAAAAGCCACAGCATTGTCCAAACTGACAGCCTACGGAATATTAACCCTTGCTATTTCAATAGTCTTTGTATTATTCAATATTTTTGTGTCAAGTGCTGTTTACGGTGTGGATGATTTTGGTGCTAAAGTTCAGTCAATACCGCAATTTCGTAACTGCACCTTAGGGCTTGATATAGGTGAATATTATGCAGCTTTTATACTTTCAAAGGCTATTGCATACCTTGGCTTTACATTCCTGTTTTCCTTAATTTTCACCTGTTTTACAAGTCCGATTTTCAGGGATTCATTTTGTATAGGG
>JBJEPA010000011.1:0-2748 GCA_051880995.1 Ruminococcus sp. | reverse complement strand
AAGATTATTTTAAAGATACGGTTAGAGTTGAATTTGAAAACAAATATTATTGTGCTCCTGCAAGATATGATGAGTTATTAACCAATATATACGGTGATTATATGATACCACCTCCTGAGGATGAGCGAATGGGACATGAAATGTTACAAGGTGAGACTATTCGTGACTTGGAGAAGGATTATAAAGATTATCAGAAAGAACTTAGAGAAAACTATATTTTAAAAGAAGGTAAAATTGATGGATACAATAAAACGTAATATTTTACTAAATCCCGGTCCTGCCACTACAACAGATAGTGTAAAATTTGCTCAGGTTGTTCCGGATATATGTCCAAGAGAAAAGGAATTTGGAGATATAATGAGAACCATGAGTGATGATTTAGTTCGAATTGTTCATGGTGATTTAGAAAAGTACACATCAGTTCTATTTTGTGGATCAGGAACAATTAATATAGATGTTTGTTTGAATTCCTTGTTACCAGAAAACAAAAAGATTTTGGTTGTAAATAATGGAGCTTATAGTAGTCGTGCAGTTGAAATATGTCAGTACTATAATCTTCCATATATAGAACTTAAATTCCCGTATGATGAGTTGCCTAATTTATCTGTTATTGAAAACACTTTAAAAGAAAATACTGATATTGCATTAGTGCATACAACTCATAACGAAACAGGTACAGGTATCTTAAATCCAATCCGTGAAATTGGTGCATTAGTTCATAAATATGATGCAGTATTTACAGTTGATACAACCTCTACATATGCAATGAGACCAATTGATATTGAAAAGGATAATATTGATTTTTGTATGGCGTCAGCCCAAAAGGGACTTATGTCTATTACAGGACTTTCCTTTGTGATTGGAGATAAGTCCATTATCGAAAGATCTAAGGATTACCCAAAGCGTTCTTACTATTGCAACCTATTTTTACAGTATGATTATTTTGAAAAGACAGGGCAAATGCACTTTACCCCTCCGGTACAAACTGTGTATGCAACAAAAAAAGCAATAGAAGAATACTTTGCTGAAGGTGAAGAGAATAAGTGGATGAGGCATCTAAGAGTATTTAATGCTATTCATAGAGGTTTGGATGAATTAGGATTTAAAGATGTAATTAAGCCAGAATGGCAAGCAGGTTTAGTGGTATCAGTATTATATCCTAATGATGAAAATTGGGATTTTGAAAAAGTTCATGATTATTGTTATGAAAGAGGCTTTACGATATATCCAGGCAAAATCTCAGATACGAATACATTTAGATTATGTGCATTGGGCGCAATAGATGAAGATGACATTGTGGATTTCTTTAAGGTATTAAAGGAAGCATTGGAAGAATATAATGTTCAAATTCCAATTAGATATTAATGAGGTTTTGTTATGAGTAAAGTATATACATGTTTTTGCACTGACATAATTCATGAAGGACATTTAAACATTATTAGGGAAGCAAAAAAATATGGTAGTGTCATAGTAGGTGTGCTTTCCGACGAGGCTATGATTAGGTTTAATCGTTTTCCAACTGTATCTTTTGATGAAAGAGTGAGAATGGTTAAGGAAATCAAGGATGTTGACGAAGTAGTTATTCAAAACGAAGTCCTGTATGATAATATCTTTCAAGAGGTTAAGCCTGACTATATTATTCACGGTGATAACTGGTCAGCGGGATCTTTTAAACCGTTAAGGGATAGTGTTGTTGAACTTATTAAAGATACAGATTGTCAATTAATTGAAGTTTCATATACATACAATGAAGAAGTAAAACGAATTGACGATAGAATCAAAGAAAAATTGGCAATGCCAGAGTTTAGGAGAAAGCGACTAAGACAACTTATTCCGCTCTGTCCAATTGTTAAAACCATTGAAGTGCATAGTGGATTAACAGGTCTTATTGCAGAAAAAACAATAGTTGAAAATGAATCAGGTTTAGACCAGTTTGATGCAATGTGGATAAGTTCTCTTTGTGACTCTACCGCTAAGGGAAAACCCGATATAGAGCTTGTTGATATGACATCAAGATTTAGAACTATTGATGATGTCATGGAGGTAACTACAAAACCAATTATTTTTGATGGTGATACAGGTGGACTTACAGAACACTTTGTATATACTGTTCGTTCTTTGGAGAGAATGGGTGTATCTGCAATTATTATTGAAGATAAGGTTGGACTGAAGAAAAATTCTCTATTTGGAACAGAGGTTAAGCAAACCCAGGACTCTATTGAGCATTTTTGTGAAAAAATCTCTGCCGGCAAGAAAATCCAGCTTACAGATGATTTTATGATTATTGCAAGAATAGAAAGTCTTATTCTTGAACAAGGTATGGACGATGCCTTGAAAAGAGCTTTTGCTTATGTTGAAGCAGGAGCTGATGGTATTATGATTCATAGCAGAAAGAAATCTCCGGATGAAATTCTTGAATTCTGTGATTTATTCAGAAAAAAAGACAAGAAGACACCAATTGTTGTTGTTCCTTCTTCATTTAACACTATTACCGAGGATGAATTAGCCGAACACGGTGTTAATATTGTAATCTACGCTAACCAACTTACAAGAAGTGCATTCCCGGCTATGGAACAAACAGCAAAAGATATTTTAAAATATCACAGAGCAAAAGAGGTAGATTCAAGGCTCATGCCAATAAAGGATATTATTTCTCTTATTGATGAACTATAATAATATTTGGTGAAGTAATGGAAAATGTAATTTTAATGGCATCAGGATTAGGAACAAGAATGCGACCATTAACCG
>JBJEPA010000010.1:0-2761 GCA_051880995.1 Ruminococcus sp. | reverse complement strand
GATAATTACAACATTTCCGGGTTAAACGCAGAGGAATATCCAATATTATCAGACTTGCTCAGCTATATGGAAGATAATATGCCGAATATAACAAATAAAGACACAAAGAAATATTACGACAATATTTACAGGGTTTTAAACAACTTAGTACAGAATTACGGAAAAATCTTTAACGGACACACATCATTGAAAGATGTAGTATCTGAACAGATTGTAGTATTTAATCTACAAAACTTAACTTCTCTTAAATCTGAAATATTTGACGCACAGCTTTTTTCTGCATTATCTCTATGTTGGTCTAATGCTGTAAAAATCGGGTCAACAATGAAAAGACTTGTTGAAGAAAAGAAGATACCTGTATCTGATGTTAAACACTTCTTATTGCTACTTGATGAAAGCCATAAAACAATTAACTCTACAAAACCATACGCAGTCGAACAGGTGCTTGTTTATGCAAGAGAAGGAAGAAAATATTTTGCCGGCATTTACCTTGCCTCACAGTCAATCCGTGACTTTGTACCTGAAGGAACGAGTGCAGAAGGCTTTGATAAGATAAAAACCTTGTTTGAACTTGCTCAGTATAAATTTATTCTCAATCAAGACACAGACGCAGTTGATATGTTATCAAACATTTTCAAGGGGCAATTAACCGCAACTGAAATTAAGAAAATACCTCGCCTTGATAGGGGACAGGCTATTTTGTCAATCTCCGGAAGTAAAAATATTACCTTTAAAGTAGAAGTAACACCTGAAGAACTTATGATGTTCAAGGGTGGAGTATAAAGAAATAAGACAAACTTATCAAATCGGACAATTTGTCCGATTTGATAAGTCACACAAAGCATAAAAACATATAAAAAAGTAAAAAGAAAGGAAAAACAATGGCTGTAATGGAACAACAAAATATAAATGCCGGAAAAATAGCTAACGCATTTTTTGATACTATCAAATTACTGCTAAAAATTATTAAAAAAATTATAGTTAAAATAGCCTCTTTTTCTATGCCTTTGCTTATAGTGTTATGTCTTTGTGCGACTGTTATATTGGGTGTTTGTAGTAGTAATAGTAGCGGTAATAATAATATATCAACGGTGAGTGAAACAGCCGGAGAAGGGTCAGCAGAGGCAACTATCCAATATGCAAAAAAGTATCTCGGCAAAAATTTAGCTTACTTTTTAGCAAACGATAACAGCGGTAGATTTTTTCACGACCATTGGTGTGCTATGTTCTGTGGTTATGTACTTTATAATACCAATAAAGATAGTTTTGCAAGCAAGCAATTTTCAGCGAGTTGCCTTGCGTGGAATCAGGGCTTAGCAACAAAAAACAAGTTACATACAAAAAGTTCAAATTATACGCCTAAAATGGGGGACTTAATATTTTTCGGTTCTTCAGGTCAAGAACATATAGGTCTTATTGAATCTTATAACTCAAAAACTAAAGTTATGAAAACAATCGAAGGGAACTCCGGACACGGACCTTATCCTGACGGTTCAATAGTCTTTGAACATACATTTACTATTGGTAGCGGTGATTACTATGACAATTGGTGTTATGGATTTGGAGAAGTTGAATATAAAAGTAACAGTAGCATAAGAAATAAAAACTTCAAGGATAGGCATTTAAGACTTCCTGCAACAGGAAAGGCTACAAAATTATCAGATAAAGAAAGAGATTTGCTTTTAAGGAATGTTTATCGTGAAGCCGGTGGAACATCTTTTGAATGTCAGGTATATTGCTGTTCCGTAACGCTAAATTTATGGCAAGAATCATATAGTGATTGGTCGCTTGATAAATTAGTACATAATTACGGACAATTTGAAACTGCTCCTACTATTGATTCTGTAACAGAAGCTGAAAAGAAAATAGTCGCACCGGCTGTTGACTATGTTCTTGCCGGTGGTAGAGTAGCTGAAATCAAATATTATAGAACAGACTATTATCATCATTGGTCTAACGGACAACCAACGCCTGTAACTAATATAGATAATGTGTATTTTTCAAAATAAGAAAATATAAAAAGGAAAGGAAGAAACGCTATGTTAAAACTATTACGCTCAAAACACTTTTATGTAATAACAACGATAGTATTAATAATTTCAATCATTGTGATGTCAATATATATTTCTGTATGCGTGGATATGCGAAATGAAGCGTCACAACTGTTAGTAGATAACGGCATTAGTCTTGATGAAGTATATGACAATCAAGATAAGGCGAAAATGTTTACAACAACATCTCAAGTAACTAACAATACAACCAAAGTTACTGAAACAACTATAATTGAAAATACAGAACCAAGCGTTAATGTAAATGTTGAAAACAAAACAGCAAGTGAAAGTAATTTGCTTGCACTTGTAACAAAATATTGTAATTGTGTATATACCCAAAATGCAACGATTAATTATGACAACGCAAAAAATCAATTAAGAAGCGTAGCAATCGGTGACGCATATAAAAAAGCATTGAAGGAACTCAACTTACTGTATTCTGATAATCAAGACGGAAGAACATCAAATGCAAGCGTAGAATTTGCATATTTCCGGTTTTTGGGTACATCAAAACCCGAAGGAAAAATGAGATTTAATGTAATGAATTATTATGAGAACTCAAATTCCAACGGAACAGGGTACACCATTGACGCTTCAGCCTCGTTTAGTTATGACGCTGACAATGATGTTTGGACTATATATAAGTTGAATTTTACAAGAAATTGAGGAAACGGAAGACTCATTGGGTGGCATAGAGTTAGACAACTTAG
>JBJEPA010000009.1:0-12121 GCA_051880995.1 Ruminococcus sp. | reverse complement strand
TACCGACCTCCAAAAGTTGGATTTTTAGGTCTAACTTTTGGGGGTCGGGTCAAAAATGACTTTTTAGTGGGATGTTTTCTTTGGAGCTGGTGGCGTGACTTGAACACGTGGCCCTCTCATTACGAATGAGATGCTCTACCAACTGAGCTACACCAGCATTTTTTACATAGGTATATGGATTTCTAAATATTTCAAATCCTTACTGTAACTATAATAAACGACAAAATTCAAACTGTCAACCACTATTATTTTTGTAGAGTTATTTCACAGAATTAAGACAACAAAATAATTCAAATATATAATGAAAATATCATTAGGATAGGAGACGATTTTATGCCATCTAAATCTAATTTAGGGGAGCTTTTAAAGCGTTACCGCACCAACTGTTTACTAACTCAACAGCAGGTTGCCGATGCCCTTAATATAAACCGAACCACATACACATACTACGAAACCGGCAAAACTGAGCCTTCTATTGAAACTCTGCACAAGCTGGTTCAGATTTTCAACATCACCTATGAGGATATTTTGCCCGATGTTGAGGAAAACTATGTTAAGGACTCCTTTATCAGCTCAAGGGGAAATGAAGCAATTTACAACCTTTCCAAGGACGAGCAACAGTTATTGATTTCAAGAAGGGCAATGTCCCCTGAAAAGCAAAAAGAGCTTGATGAGTTTATTTCAAATTTAAATTCTGATGATTAAATCCCTCTAAAACCAACTGTGCAATATGCATGTAGGATTTAATCAGTATTCCTTTAAAAAAATCAGTAAATTTTCTTTACAAAGTTATTTAATTGTGTTATAATACACAGGTCTAAGCCCCACTACGGATTATGGAGTATGCCACAAAGTGGAACACCTTTTTCCTTAACCTGTTGTGAGGGTAAAGCGTCAATACACTTGTGGCTTTTGCCCCTTTGTATTGAAATATTAAAGAAAGGTGGAAGAAAAATGCTTAAAGAAGAAAAGACAGCTATAATGCAGGAGTATGCTACTCACGAAGGCGACACAGGTTCACCGGAGGTACAGATTGCCCTCCTTACAAAGAGAATTCAGGACCTTACAGCACACCTTCAGGAGCATCCAAAGGATCATCACTCAAGACGCGGTCTTTACAAAATGATCGGTCAGAGAAAGAGCCTGCTCAAGTATCTTACAAAGGTTGACATCGAAAGATATCGTTCAATCATCAAGAGACTTGGTATCCGTAAGTAATATTGTGCGATTATTAGGGCGAAGGGGTAACCTTTGCCCTGATTTTGCGTAACACAAACAACGATAATTGATATTTACAGGATTTTCTAATATTAGTACTTATATATTTTTGGTATTAGTATAATAGCTTTTAGCGGTAAAACGAGCACATCTTTGAATGTGTTGGTTTTATTGCTAAAACACGAAAATCCTGTAACAATAAATTTTTTATTATTCAGGAGGAAATTATGAACAAAGCAATGGTATTTGATAAGTTCAGAAAATTCGAGACTGAGTTTGCCGGCAGACCTTTGGTTGTTGAAACAGGCAAAATGACTCAGCTTGCAAACGGTGCTTGTCTTGTAAGATACGGCGACACCGTTGTTCATGTGGCTTGCACAGCATCAGAAAAGCCAAGGGAGGGCGTTGACTTCTTCCCTCTTTCTGTTGACTACGAGGAGAAGATGTATTCCGTGGGCAAAATCCCAGGCTCTTACCTTAAGAGAGAGGGCAGACCTTCCGAAAAGGCTATCCTCACTTCCCGTGTTATCGACAGACCAATCCGTCCTTTGTTCCCAAAGGATATGAGAAACGACTGTTCAATCGTTTGTACAGTTATGTCAGTTGACCCTGACTGCCAGCCTGAAATTGCAGCAATGATTGGTACTTCTATTGCAATTTCAATCTCTGATGTACCTTGGAACGGACCTGTTTCCTCTTGCTCCGTTGGACTTGTTGACGGTGAAATCGTTATCAACCCAACACTAGAGCAGAGAGCTGTTTCCGATATGGCTACAACTGTTGCCTCCACTTCCGAGAGAATCGCTATGATTGAGGCAGGCGCAAACTGTGTTGACGACGACACAATGTACAAGGCTATTATGGCAGGTCACG
The DNA here is from genome assembly GCA_051880995.1 of Ruminococcus sp. Lineage (GTDB taxonomy): Bacteria > Bacillota > Clostridia > Oscillospirales > Acutalibacteraceae > Ruminococcoides. The sequence goes on along the minus strand of JBJEPA010000009.1, from coordinate 10,030 downwards.
AGGCAAACCAGCCTATCATTGAGTTTATCAAGGGTATTCAAAATGAAATTGGTAAAGAGAAGTTCTCCTACCCATCAAACGACCCTGACCACGATATGTTCGAGGCTATCTTTGACTTTGCTAAAGAAGATGTAATGGTAGCTATGGACACAGATGACAAGAATATTCGTGACGAAAGACTTCTTCCAATTTACGAAGCTGTTCACGCAAAGTTCGACGAAATCTATCCTGAGCAGGAAGCAAAGATTGACGAATGTATGTACAAAACTCAAAAGACTATCGTAAGAAGATGGCTTCTTGACGAGCAAAAGAGAGTTGACGGCAGAGGTATGGACGACATCAGACCTCTTGCATCCGAGGTTGGCGTTCTTCCAAGAGTTCACGGTTCAGGTATGTTCACAAGAGGACAAACTCAGGTATTGACTGTTGCAACACTTGGCTCTGTTTCCGAACAGCAGTACCTTGACGGTATTGACGAGGAGGAGTCAAAGAGATATATCCACCACTACAACTTCCCAAGCTACTCCGTTGGCGAAACTAAGCCAAGCAGAGGTCCGGGAAGAAGAGAAATCGGCCACGGTGCTCTTGCTGAAAGAGCTCTTAAACCTGTTATTCCGTCAGTGGAGGATTTCCCTTACACAATCAGACTTGTTTCCGAAATTCTCTCCTCCAACGGTTCAACATCACAGGGCTCAATCTGCGGTTCAACACTTGCTCTTATGGATGCCGGTGTGCCAATTAAAGCTCCTGTTGCAGGTATCTCCTGCGGTCTTATCACAGAGGGCGAACGCTGGATGACAATGGTTGACATTCAGGGCGTTGAGGACTTCTTCGGCGATATGGACTTTAAGGTTGCCGGTACAAAGGAAGGCATCACAGCTATTCAGATGGACCTTAAAATCTCCGGCTTGCTCCCTGAAATGGTTAAGGAAGCCCTTGAAAAGACTCACAAGGCAAGAAACTACATCCTTGATGAGGTTATGCTTAAGGCTATTGCAGAGCCAAGGGAAGAGCTTAGCCCATATGCTCCAAAGATGTTTACAACTCAGATTCCTGCTGACAAGATTTCCGAGGTTATCGGCAAGAGCGGTAAGGTTATTAAGGAAATTCAGGCTGAGTGCGAGGTTAAGGTTGACATTGAAGAGGATGGCGAAATCGGCAATGTATTTGTTGCAGGTCTTGACACAGAAAAGTGCAACAAGGCTTTGTCTATCATTGAAATGATTGCAAAGGGACCTGAAATCGGAGCTATCTATGTTGGTAAGGTTACAAGGATAATGGACTTCGGTGCATTTATCGAAATCGCTCCCGGTATGGAGGGACTTTGCCATGTAAGCAAGCTTGATGTTAAGAGAACAGAAAATGTAACCGATGTTGTAAATGTGGGTGATGTTATCCGTGTTAAGGTTGAAGAAATCGACGACAAGGGCAGACTGAATCTTTCCAGAAGAGCTGTTCTCATTGAGGTTGACGGCTTAACTCCGGAAAACGATTTGGAGGAAAGACCAAGACGACCAAGAAACAACAGACATAACGGCAGAAGATAAATTATATATGGTCTATTCAAAATAGTATAAGTTAAGGGGCAGTCAACTGGACTGCCCCTTTTACTTCGGTCGTTTCACTCCCTATAAATGACAGAGATAGGCACTATTAATTATAGACAGCCTCCATCGGATGAGTATTCCCTTGCTAAAGGAAATGCCCCGCAGGAGCAAAGGGTTTGCCGTTTTCGCGAGAAAAAGGTGGCACGGATTTAGCCGTGACGGAAGGAGCGAAAAAGTTGTCAATATATCTTTCTTTGTCTTTAGATAACAAAGTTTGAGTCAGAACAATAAACGATACTATCATCTAAAGACAAAATAAGCAAAAGAGAACACTTTTTCCCTCCTTCCACCGCAAGCGGTTACCCTCCCCCGTCTGGTGGAGGCTGTCTGTTAACCAAAATTTCTACTCCTCTTATTGTTTCCTTTAGTTGACGAATTGAATATATAACTTCAACTTAACAAATAAAAAATAAAAAGCTCGGCGGAAACCGAGCTTTTCTGCTGTAATCAGCTTATTTAATCTTAAATTTTACTGTGTACCACTTGTTAGCATAATTTTTGCCGGAAACCTTTGTGTAGGCACTTATTCTTACATAGTAGGTTTTACCCTTTTTCAGTTTTGTAAGAGTAGCTTTGTTTTTGCTGTTCTTCACAGTCTTTGCACCCTTGTAACTTTTGTTTGTTGCAAGCTGTACTGTGTAACCGCTTGCACCGGCAAGGGATTTCCAAGTGATTTTTGCCTTAGTTTTTCCTGTTTTCTTCACCTTGGAAACATCCTTTGATGTAAAGTTCCTTGGTGAGGAAACAATCTTTGTCTTTACAGTTGCTGACTTGTAATTTCCGTTTTCACTTGCCTTAACGGTGATGTAGGCATATCCACCGCCCTTTACAGTAACTTTACCTGTTGAAGATACCACAACTACTTTCTTGTTACTGCTTGAATAGGTCAGCTTTGATTTTGCCTTTGCATTAATGTTAAAGGACTTTCCTGCTGATGTAACATATTGGGTTTTTACTCCGGTAATTTTCTGTGATGCCTTGTATGCATAGTGTATGTTTACACCATTAAGACCATCGTTACTGTTATTAACACGAATTTGCCTCCACTGTTCTATTGAACCGTTGTAATATACATCCTTTAAGCCTTTGCAACCGCTAAATGAACCATATCCAATGCTTTTAACACTTTTTCCTATTGTTACACTTGTTAGCTTGCCACAATTAAAGAATGCCCAATCTCCAACATATTTTACTTTGTCAGAAATTTTTACGACTGTCAGACTTGAACAGTCATAAAAAGCATAATCACCAAAACCGGTTACGCTGTCGGGAATTGTTACTTTAGTCAAATTAGTACAGCTTCTAAACATCTCTCTTCCAATGTTTGTCAAGATATTAGGGAGAGTTACATTTTCTAACTTTGTACAATCTTTAAATGCGTAATCGCCTATTTCGGTTACACTGTCCGGTATAGTTATTCCGATTAAGTTACTGCAACGAGAAAATGCATATTCTCCAATAATATCTACGCTATTTCCTATTTTCACGATTGTCAGGCTTGTGCAACCGTAAAAAGCCTTATCTCCAACATATGCCACATTGTTGCCCATTATCACAGTTGTAAGACCTGTGCAACCATAAAAAGCCCCATCTCCAATACTAATCATACTATCGGAAATTGTTACGCTTTCAATACATTTACATCCAATAAACGGACTTGCATAATATTCGCTTTCACCTGTATCTCCAATAGAAACGGAATATCCTCCAAGCCTTTTTACATCGTTAGATATTACTAAATCTCTAACTATTTCACCGTTCAGATACAAGTTTCCTCCATAAACAAGGGGATTAGAGGAGATTTCTAAATCATTCTCCGGAACATCATAACCAATTACAAAATCTATATTACACCAAGATTTTAGGCTTGTAATATAAACGCCGTCTAATTTGTTGCAATTATCAAATGCTTTTTCCCCAATTCTTGTTACGCTGTCGGGAATTGTAACTTTAGATACAGTTGTACAATTATTAAATGCAAAATCTCCTATTGTGGTTACACCGTTTTCAATTACAATGCTATCAATCTTATCATTTAATTCATACCATGGGGCATTCTTCTGATAGGAATAATCGTCCATCTTACCGTTGCCGTAAATGGTAAGAGTTTTGGCAGATGCATCATATGTCCATTTACAATCGCCTGTTGTTCCTGATGTGGCTGATTCTGACAATCCATTAACATCGACATATGTCACAGATGCTGTTTTTATAGAATCTTTTGTGACTGCACCTGCTGACGGAATCACAGATAAAGCCGTAAGCATTATAACGATAGTAAGTAAAATTGATAATAATTTTTTCATAGTTTTTTCCTTTCCAACTAACTATAAATATTTATTCATAAAAACAATATACTTGTAAATCTTCTCTCGAATTATATTATATATCGTTTTCACATTATATACAACAATGGAGAATGGAAAAATGGGACAAATTTTTAAAAAATTATTTCACAAATTAAAATATCTACACAATTAATATATTTTTATATAAAAATAGTGCTTTCTCCGTCAATTTTACTCGGGCAGAGAAAACACTTTTAATATTTCTAAGAATTACATAACTATATTATTTCACCGTCACAGAAACACCTGTTTTGTTGTATCCGCCTGTTATGTATCCTGCCGGACAAATGGTATATGCCTTTACGGTATATATGTATTTTTTGCCGGTTTCAAGGCCTGTATCGGTAAATTTCTTTGTGCTGTTGCCCTCGGCATCATAAATCAGCTTAAAGGTTTCGTTGCCCTCTTTGCGATATACATAATATCCGCTTGCACCTGCAACAGACTCCCAATTTACAGTTGCCTTTTTTGTGCCGGCTGTTACAGAAGCTATGGTAGGTGTAGCAGGCACAGCCTTACAGCTTTTTTCCTTACTGTCGTAGCTACCGTATTCAACCTTGTCAACTGTTGCATAAGCTGTTACATAGTAGGTGTATTCCACTCCGCAGGAAACAGTATCATAAAAGCTATAAGCTCCCTTTGCGGTTACTGTTTTTATGTGGGAGTAATTTCCTCCCGACTGCTTTCGGTAAACCTTGTATCCGTCTGCACCCATACACCTGCTCCATGTAACATTAATTTTGTTATAGGAAATGGAGGAAAGGCTGATGATTGGGGTTTCGGGAACCGCTGTTGAAGAAATTCCATTGCCGTTATAATTTCCGTATATATTACTCTTTCCAACTGTTCTATAGGCTCTTACGGTATAGGTGTATTTTATTCCGCAGGAAACAGTTTGGTCATCATAGCTGAGGATAGACTTATCCTTTATTGTTGCAATGGCAACCCATGATGAATTAGATGTTTTTCGGAAAATCCTGTATCCGTTTGCCCCCGCAACTGTATTCCAGTTTATTCTGATTGTTTTGTAATTTACGCTCTTTGCCGAATTAAGCTTTGGCGCTGTTGTAACTGGTTTATCGCTTACACCGGTACTGTTGTAGTCTCCCCAGCATTTTAAACTAGCCACATTGTGGTATGCCCTTACGGTGTAGGTGTACTTTGTTCCGGTCGTCAGAGATGTCTGGTAAAAGCTGGTTAAGTCACCGTTATCAAAGGTTGTGAGCTTTGTCCATTTGGTTGCATTTCCTTTTTTGTAATATATTCTGTAGCCATCTGCACCACTGACTTTATTCCATGAGATATTCAGAGAATTGTAACTACGGTTGCTAACCTTTACAACAGGTGCAGAAGGAACCGACTTCCCCTTCATAACCTTGCTAGCCGGACCATAATAGTTCTTGTTACTTTCTGTTCTGAAAGCTTTTATGGTGTAGTTATACTCGATTCCACATTGGGCAGAATTATCTATGTATCTTACATTTGTTCTGCCCGACAATGTACCAATGAGTTTGTAGCTTTTTTCGGTAGCTTTTTTGCGATAAACATTGTAACCGCTTGCGCCCTCTACAGATTTCCACATCACCTCGGTGGAATTGTAGCTTAAGCTTTTTACAGCCACAGTCTGTGCCTGCGCAGGATAGGCTGTGCCGATAATTGCATCTCCACAGCTACTGTACTTTATTATGTCACCTTTCTTACAAAAGGCTCTGACCGTGTATGTATATTTTTCTCCAGTAACAGCTGTCTGGTCCTGACAAGCTGTTTTTGTTTTGCCTATAATGTCAATTAGTTTGGTGTATTTGCCTGTTGTCTTGCGGTACAGGGTGTATCCTGTTGCACCCTCCACCTGATTCCAGTTTACCTGAATGGTATTGTAGCCTATGCTTTGGGTACTAGTAAGCTTTGGTTTTGCGGGCTTTGTATAAGCCTCAACCGTTTCACCGTATTCGCCCCCATAATTTTTACCATTTACTGTTCTAAATCCACGCACTCTGTAAAGATATTTTACACAACACTTCAAATTATCATCAATATAGCTAACATTTCCATTGCCGTTAATGGTTGCAACCTTTTTATAAGAACTTTCGCCCTCTGCTTTGCGGTAAATTGCATATCCGGTAGCTCCATTTACCGCATTCCACTCAAGCTTTATTTTGTCATACGCACTACTGGTGTATTTTGTAGAAGCAGTTGCTTTAGTTTTTGCCTTGCCAATTATACCTGATGAATTATATTTTCCAAGATAATCAACGCTATTCACAGTTTTGTATGCTCTTACTGTATATGTATAGTTTTGTCCACAAATTGCAGACATATCAGTAAAAGTCGTGGTATTTGCTCCTGGTTCTGTACCAATTTTTTTATAGCTTTTATCAGTACCTCCCTTGCGATATATACAATAACCGCTGACGCCGGACACCTTGTTCCATGTAATTCTTATTGAATTAAAATCAAGGCTTTCGGTTTTCTCTAACACAACTTCCTTAGGCACAGCAACACCGGAAATACCATTTGGATCATATGCACCTAAAAAGCTTTTTTTACCTATAAAGGCACGAACAGTATAGTAATATTTTTTACCGCATACAGCAGTTGTATCTGTAAAAGATGTTTGTTTTACATCATCAGCAAGAGCTGTCCACTTGTCAGAGGAACTTGTTCTTCGGTAAATTTTGTATCCGTCTGCTTTCTTAACAGCACCCCAGGTCACATTAATTGTCTTATGGTCAACACTCTCCGCACTCTTCAATTTTGGTGCGTCTGCATGGGTTGTAATGGACAGTCCGTTTTTATTGTAACCGGTATATGCATTTTTTCCACCAACAGTGTAATAGCCTCGTACAGTGTATTCATATGTTGTCCCTGTTACAAGATTTTTGTCCGTATAGGAGCGAATACCTTCGCCGGTAATATGCTTAACATTTGCAATTTTCTTACCGGTCCATGAGGTTTCTCCCTTTTTTCTTCTGAAAACCATATAGTTTTGGCAAGAACCGTTTGGATACCAATAAATCTGAGCGGATGTAGAACTCCTCTCAACAATATTCTTCATTTTAATATTAGCATTTGTATAGAATACAACAAAGTAGTTTGCTGTAAAATTTGATTTGCTCAGCTTTTGAAGTGATATGGCGTTGTAGTAGGCAGAGGCAGAATTGTATCTTGTTCCTCCGTCTGAGGTATTTGTGGAGTCGTTATACACAATCTCACCGCTATCAATAGTTGCCTGACGGTCAACCTGAACATAGTGAGAACCACCGTTAGCTAGTGTTACTTTAAGTAACAGATGATACTGATGATCCTTTCTGTTGAAAAAGCTCATTGCTGTATTGTAAAAAGTGCCTGTTGAATAATACTGAAAACTTTCACAGGTCATTCCGAATTGTCCGGCAAGGGTTGACCAATAGATACCCACATCGCCAATTCCTTTTGACGGCGAACCGTACTTGCTCATAAGTGTTCCCGGATTTACCGTTGAGGGATTAGCCACACCTGCCTCAACAAACATCTTTGCCATAGCCACAGTACTGCAACCGTACCTGTTCATCCAGTCGGACTCCCATGCGTCACTTGGCTTTGTGTTGTGCCATGGGAACTGGTCCTGACTCCATGCTCTGTAATATTTATATCCGCTATCTGCAATCATCTTTTCGCCGTTAAAGTAATAGACAGCGCCTACATTCATCAGCGGAAAAACCGTCATCACTATTCCAAGGATAAACACAGTAATTGTAATAGAAATTCTTTTAACCCAATTCACTGTTAACCTCCGTAAATATGTATGTGAAATACAACAATTTTTTATAAGGTAGGATTATTTAACCCTCATACTTTGTAATTATAACATTTTTATTACATTATTGCAACAGAAATGATACAATTATGAGGTGTTATGTATCCAGCCTAAAAAGCACACCTGACAACTTGATATTATAGTTACAATCCTCTATAATATTTGTGTAGTTTTTAGACGAAAAATCACGGGAGTTTTGGCGATGAAAAGATTTATATCTTTGATTATGGCAATTTTATTGTTTTCATCAGTAATACTAACTGTTTCAGCATATTCTGACTCAGAATTTTCAAACGGCGATGTTGACCTTGACGGAAAATTATCAATAAGAGATGCCACATATATCCAGAAATACCTTGCTAAAAAGCTTTTGCTCACCCAACAACAGATAAGATTAGCCGATTTTAATCTTGATGGCGATGTAGATATTCGAGATACAACTAAGATACAAAAAGTGATAGCTAAAATTGATGAGATTCCGACGGAAAGCACCACAACTCCAACAAAAGAATATGTAACTCCGGAGGAATTTGGCTTAGCACCTGATACCGTGGACGAAATGCGTTACTTTCAAAAGGCACTTGATTCTGCAACAGAATTGGGGCTTCCCCTTAATCTTGATGGAAAAACATACTACATATATACCTCTGAGGCAAAGTGCCCTATTATAAATGGCACTCTAAAAATTATGCCAAGTTCAAGTCTGGTTTTAACCGGAAACAATGTTTCTTTGAATAATGTCAATATATCCCGTTGGTGGGAGGGTGACGGTTATGAATACGGTGATGTAAGACTGCACCTTACTGAAGGATGTGTAATTGAGAATTGCAACTTCTCAGCACAGACAGGCTGTCCAAGAATTTTCTGCAATACAGAGGCAAGTAATACTACCATCAGAAATTGTACATTTAGCGAGGGTTTTGGAATCCTATTTAATGACGGAGTACCGCAAAACAGAAAATATAATGATGTGCTTTATACTTCTACAATCGGTAAAGGACTTTATATAGATAATTGCACATTCAATACCCAGGATAAAGCAGCCCAATATGCGGGTGATAATATTGAGGTAAACACACCTAACCACAGATTTTCTGATGTTAGGGTAACAAATTGCACAAGCTACGGTGCTAAAGAAGGCTCCTTTATGGGTATCGGTTTTGGCTTTGCTCAGGTTGACAATCTTGTTTGTTCTGAGAATGTCCTTTACAATATAGAAGGTCCCGGAGCAATACATATGGAGGGCTGTACTGAGGTGGAGAGTAAGAATAATATTGTAAAAAACTCAATGTATGGCATTATGTGCCTTTATACTCAAGATGCAGTATATGATAATAATACAATCGATGTCTGTGAGTATGGTTTTTATTGTCTTTCACAATATCCTTACGGTTATGATGAAAATATATGCTTTTCTAATAACAGCATTTTAAACTGTACCTCTTGTCCTTTTATGGGGTCAGGTTTAAAAAATTCTCAGATTATTAGCAATTATTTTCAGACTGACAGCCATTATGCCTCTGCGGTCATTCAATTACAATACAGTGAATCATACGAAACAAATGATGTTTCTATTGTTGGAAATACAATAGAATATACAGGAAGTCTGGCAGAAAAATGCTGGGCATATATTGTCGGAACAGATTGCACCTTGCAGGATAATAAAATTATAGGCTTAAATTCAACCAACTTTGCTAATAACAGTATTCCGGTAATAAACATAAAGCTTAATCTGCCAGCCAATACCCCAGAATCTGACACACTCTATCTGGCAAGCACTTTAAACGAATGGAATCCATGTGACAGCTCTTATACTTTCACAAGAACTTCAAAAACTACAGCCGAGATTACTCTTACCGTAAATCCCAAAAGCATAGAAACCCCTGTTGAATTCAAGGTGACAAGAGGTAGCTGGCAAACAGGCGAATGTAACGCAAACGGTGAAGGAAATGTGGGGGACTACGGAGTTTTAAATCATACATTTGATATTTACGGTAGCGGATTATATATGGTAAATATAGCCGATTGGACAGACCTTTATAAATAATTCTTAGTTACAAGGTTAGATATTTAATAAAGATAAGACAAACAGCCCCTAAAGACTGCATTTCCGCAGATTTGGGGCTGTAACTTATTCTAAAACAAAACACCACACAAAATGTGTGGTGTAACTTTTCAATTAAACGGTTGCTTTGGCAACCTATGTAAAAGGGTTTACACCCTGAAAACTGAATAAAGAACAAGCGATATATATAGCTGACCAAAAGACTTTGTGGTCA
>JBJEPA010000008.1:0-2776 GCA_051880995.1 Ruminococcus sp. | reverse complement strand
ATTTAATCACTAATTTATACAATAATAAAATTTAATTAAAAATCAAAGGAGAAATATAATGGATAACACAAGTAAAAGAAAAACTACAATTATTGCTATTGCAAACGAAAAGGGCGGTGTCGGAAAGACAACTACCGCTATCAATGTATCGGCAGGACTATCCAAACTCGGCAAAAAGGTCCTTGCGGTTGATTTGGATTGTCAGTCAAGTTTCAGTCAATGGGTTGGTTTTTCCTCAGACGGTAAACCTACTATTGCAGAACTCATTGTATCTTCTGTTGGAAATATGATGATTGATTACAGTAGCTTTGTAAGGCATTATGAAAAGGAAAATTTTGATTATATCCCGGCATTTGAACAAAGTATGAAGGGCATATCCTCATACTTGGCAAGTAAGAGCGACTGTACAAACATTTTGAAGAACATCTTTAATAATGATTTCTTTTCAGTATATGACTTCATTATTTTCGACTGTTCCCCTGCCTCAGACTTACTTGAAACTAACGCTTTTTCCGCTTGTGACAAACTTCTTGTTCCTGTTCAGGCTGATGTTCTTTCATATACACAGGTTGAGCATACTATTCAGTCACTCGTTAACAGCAAGAACGACAACGATATTTCAAAGTATCTTCTCGGTTTTCTTCCGACAATCGTTCAGAAAGGAACACGCCACAGCAACGAGATTTTAAACGCACTAACAGAATCTTATGGTGACTTTGTTCTTCCACAATATATCACCCAAAGAACGGAAGTTAAGAACTCTGTTGTATTTGGTGTATCTTCCGTTAATACTCCTAAGAGCAAGGCAGGAGAAGAATATATGAATGTGGTTCACGAAATTCTTAAAAGATGTGAACTGTAAATACGATTTACTAAAAACAAAGAAAATGAAAGGAAATAATTACATATGAGTCTTAATATAAAAAAGCAGTCCCTTGAAGGACTGCAAGTGCAAAAAAATAATAAAAATGTTTTTCAGTATCAAAATCAAACTATATCTGATGATGAAATCGCAGATATGCCTGTTAAAAACATTTCTGCAAAAAAACTCATTGAAATTTCAGAACAAGACTTTGGTATCAACGAAGATAATGTTGATTCTATTGCCGAAAGCATAAGAGTGAACGGTCAGATAGAACCTTGTATCGTAACGCCTGCAAATGATAAAGGCTTTTACTATATCCTTGCCGGTCGTCACAGAAAAAGAGCCTGTGAAAAATTGAAAAAGCCGGTAAAATGTATTGTTCTTGAAAACTTATCCGAGGACGATAAGCAGTTGATTATCATTGACACGAACATTAACCGCAACAACGACTATAAGCCCTCAGAACTTGCTTTTGCTTATCTACATAAGAAAGAATTGCTCAGAAAGAAGTCAAATTCATCATCACTTGAGCGGATTGCCGGGGAAAACAATTCATCTGTTAAGAAGATATACAGATATATCAGATTAACTTATCTATCCAAAGAACTGCTTGAAATGGTTGATAACGGAATTATTCCTGTTATTGCCGGTTCAGAACTTTCATATTTATCAGCGGAGAATCAAGAAATTCTACATAATTATCTTGCAAATCATAGTGATGTGAAAATCACAACAGACATTTCAAAGAAAATTAAGAAAATCTGTACCGATTCCGTTCTTGACAGTTTTTCCTTTGATGATATTTTTTACAGCACCAACACAGGTGTTTCAAATGTTTCCAACGGTGATACAGCTGATACAGCCGATATTGTTGATACTGTTGATACTGTTGAAACTGCAACTTCACAGCCGGTAAACAATCCTGCAAGTGACCCTGTGAAGGACGAAGAATTTGATAACTCTGATATTTCAAGTGTATCTGAAAATTCAGAAAATTCGGAAATTTCTGAAAATTCTGATGATGTTTTCGATAACAGAATGAATACTGAAGATACAACAGTTACAGAGGAGTTAACAGAGGAAGAAGAAAACACCCCAAATCAAACAGCAGATGAAGATAAAGATGAAGATGAGGAAAAAAATGAAAACATCACCTTTGAAATTAAGGTAAAGCTGACTGCTGAAGAAATCAAAAAGTTAGGTTTTTCCGGTGTAGTTAAATCAGTTGATATTGCAAATGCAATAAAAGATTTGATTAATAACATTTAAAAAGGGAAATTGCTATGAGAGATAAAAACGAATTATTATCCAAACTTAAAAAGTTAGCAGAACAAGGTGTTGACGGAGAGCAAGAACAAGCAACGAAAATGTTTGATAAACTCTGCAAGAAATACAATATTGACGATACACAGGTAGATACCGAATCTGTAGAACTCAAAACATTTAGTTTTAAAGCTAAAGATAAACAACTTTTTATACAAGTAGTTTGCAAGGTGCTAAACGAAAGTGACATTAAATTCTATCTTACACGAAACGGATATACTAAGAGGTTCAAAAGAACGGAATTAAGTGTGTATTGTACAGAAGAACAGTCAATGCAAATTAACTTCCTTTTTGACTTTTACAGTGAATTGTATGAACAGGACCTTGAACTTTTCTTCCGGGCGTTTATCGAAAAGCACAATTTGTTTAGTGATGTTCCGGTAACCAATTTACAAAAAGCACCGTCATTATCATTGGACGAACTGGTGCGAATGAACGCTATGATGAATGGTATGTCTGATAAGTCACCTACATTAAGAATCACATCACAAAGCACATCAAAAAAACCGAAGAAAGGAGATGAATTATGATTTGGATAGCTTTGCTTGTAGCCGTAGTAGGGTTTATTTTATTTAATGTAGTATAGAT
>JBJEPA010000007.1:0-2788 GCA_051880995.1 Ruminococcus sp. | reverse complement strand
TAGGAACAGGGTTCTCTCTGTGTCTGTTTCCGCTTGATTCTTCCACTTCCAAAACCTCTTCATCTTCGTTGTTTTCCTCCTTGTTATTAGTTTCAGCAAATGCACCTGCATTTTTCAGAGGCAGCATATTGCCGTTTATGAGGTACAAATCTCCGCCTTCTTCCGGTGATATGCGGTCAAGGTTTTCAAGCTCTCTGATGTCATTTGCAGACATCCAGCCGTTTTGCCTTGCTGTTGCATATCCGTTCATTCGGCTTTGATAGTCACCTCGTAATAGTCCGTCAACATTGAATTTGCAAAAATACTGCTTTTTCTCATCAACTGTAAACAATGCCCGTGATAGGGATTGCTCCCATCTAACAACCCAAGGGTCAAGTGTGTACTTTACAAATTCAAGTGACTGTTGCTCAATATTAGAAAAGCTCGACTTTTCAAGGTCGCCTACCATATGTGGTGGAACTCTGAAAATTCGAGCAATTTCGTTTATTTGAAATTTTCTTGTTTCAAGGAACTGTGCTTGTTCAGGCGAGATTGAAATAGGGGTGTATTTCATACCCTCCTCAAGCACTGCAACCTTGTGTGAATTGGCACTGCCCCCAAAGGTCTGAGTCCAGCTTTCTCTTACCCTTGACGGGTCTTTAATTGTACCGGGAGGTTCAAGCACTCCGCTGGGTGCGGCACCGTTTGCAAAGAACTTTGCACCATATTCCTCGCAGGCTATGGACATACCTATTGCATTTTTAGCCATCGCAATAGGTGAGTAACCCACAAGTCCGTCAAAGCCAAGTCCGGGAATATGGAGAACCTCCTCCGGACTTAACACAAAAATATTTCCCTCCATTGTTGGAGCGTCTTCCTGTACTCTTGTGTATGTGTAATAAATTTTACCATCACTATCTCGGTCAACCGACATTCGGTTGGGCATTAAAGGATAAAGTGCAATAACCTCACCCTTGCCGTTTCTGATTATCTGTGCGTATGCATTACCCCACAACAGCAGATGTGTCATTAGGGTTTCCCTGAACACAAATGAACTCATTTCGGGATTCGGCTCATCGTGTAGTAAAAAATAAAGGGGATGGTCAACCGCCTTTTCTTTACCTCCATTTGAATTGTACTTGTATATATGTAGTGGCAATCCAGCGATAGCCTCTGCAAGAATTCTCACACAGGAATACACAGCAGTCATTTGCATTGCAGTTCTTTCGTTTACTGGTTTGCCTGAAGTTGAACCACCAAAGTAAAACCTATATGCTGCACCGGAAGTGCTATTCTTAGGCTTATCTCTTGAGTGAAACAGCCCTGAAAATATACCCATATGTATCACCGTCCTTTCAAAATGGCAAAAGAAAAGCACCTACCGTTTTGTGGTGATTCAGTCACCACATTCGATAGATGCTTATGTTTAATGAAATTGTTAACTTATATATTCGGCTCTAACAAATCTTCAACTTTACATCCCAGAACATTTGCCAATGATACGATAGATTGTGCAGAGGCTTTGTTAATATTCTTTGTGCCAAGCTCATACTGTTGCAAGGTTCGGATGTTTACTCCTGATTTTTCTGATAGTTCCCTTTGTGAGTAACCGCACTTTTTTCTTTGCATTTGTAGCTTGGTGGGTTTGTTTTTTCGTTCTATTATTGCATTTACCGTATCCACAAATTTTTCTTCCGATGCCTCGTGATGGGTAGGATATAACTTCAAAACTTCTTTCATAGTGAGGTTATCGTGTATATCTCTAAAGGTTCGACAGGTGCAAAACTGATAGTAAGCAAGTATCCAACCGCACCAGTATTCGGCTGAACAATCAGTAGTATTTTCCGGCTCTGGAAAATGGGTGTTTATGCCTGCTTTATTAAGAACTTCTATTACAAGCTCTGTTCCTGAAAGTCCGGCTATAATCTTTGGGTTACCTTTTCCGAATTTATCTGCATATCCGCTTGCAATAAAAAGCTCCATAAATGTATCAGTGTCAAGATTGCATAAATTCACTGCATAGTCGAAGGCTTCACCAAGATTTTTCATTGCGTCATTTAGATAGTTTTCAGAGTAAGCGTGGGTCACCTGACTTCATCTCCTCTCGAATAATGTCACGCATAAATATTCCGTTTAAATCATCCTGTTCAAGCTCTTTAAAATATGCAGACCTTGCATCATCATCTCTTGCTTTTCGCTTTGCATAATAGATGGTGTTGTCTGCCACCTCAAAATCAAGAAACCTGATGTTTTCAAATGCTTTTTGAGATTTCAAAACATATTGCTCCCCAAGTTTACCCAGCTTCATAGCATAGCCAAGCTGTTTTAAAGAGATTTCGTTGCTTACAAATGAACGGGCAAAAGAAAAATATGAGTCATCCGCACGGTATCCGACTATTACATCATAGTCCTTAAAATTAGGCAAAAAATTCTGTATCAGATATTCCTTGCCGTGTCTTGCAAGTGGATTTGAAAGCCTTGCTTTTCTGTGCAACATTAAGATAGCAAGCCAGTTAAGAACAGAAAATTTTCTTGAAGATAATTTCAGGACTGATAAATCAGATGTATCCAGTTCATACTTATTCACATATCCATCTATATTTTCACTACAAGCCCATTCCTTTGCAAGGTCTTTATGTTCTGTGCAGTAAAAACCCACACCATAGTCGTTATATGCCTTACCCTTTCCGTATTCAGGCTGCTTTATAATGTTTGGCGAACCGTGGTATAAAATAAGTTTGCTCATTTATATCTCTCCTATACTTCCACAGAGTTACTTTGATAATATTGTACCTCTACAGAAGTAGTT
>JBJEPA010000006.1:0-2789 GCA_051880995.1 Ruminococcus sp. | reverse complement strand
CTTGTAATAAACCGGATTTCTTTGTTAATATATATTCATTATCTTTTCCAATAGGAAATTTCACCTTTCCGTCTTGAATGTGTTGGGAATAAAAAAGAGGCACAGATTGACTTTCAAGTGAATTTCTTAATAGTTCTTGATTTCTAAAATCAACAGTAAGACCAGTTTTCATTTTTAATCCGATACTTGGTAAAGTATTATTCCAAGTATTTATTAGCTTAAGTACCTCTACTTCTTGAGAATTTGTTACTAAATACACATAAGAATCTTTTCCTGAGACTACGGTATCATATGGGGCACTGAAGAAAGTGAGTTTTGAAAAGTCACAATTACTTTGAGAAGTAGTAATTTCAATATTATCGGGTGTCTCAGTTGTTTTCTTTACTTTTATAATAATTGTTTCTTGTAAAACCTGTTCTTTTTCAAAAACTTTATTTCTACTAACAAATAAGTGAATATGTTGCAATGTGCATTCATTTAAAAACTTTTTTCGAAAACGCGTAAAATAAGCGCCTGACGTCCAAGAACGAGGAATAATATATACCATTTCACCATTAGCAGATAAATTAAATAAAGACATTGCAGCAAATAGAAAATACAAATTCGGTGCGCCATAACAAATATCTTGCATAGACATAGCTTCATCAGAATTTTTGGGGATTTTCATATAAGGAGGATTTCCAATTACTATATCAAATTTTGAAGATATTTGGTTACAATTTGAAGTTTTATTATATTCCCTAGCTTGGCTTGTAATATAATTTTTAGTTTTTATTGTATATCGGAGATTAATTTTTGAATGCTTACATACCCACTCTAAATTTGTTCTTAGTAACTCAATTATATTCGCATCATTTTCGTAACATATTAAATTGATGTTTTTAATATTATCAATATTTTGTAATCTTTCAATTAGCGCAACAGAAAGGATACCAGAACCTGCACCAGGATCAAGTATTTTTAGCTCGGATTTATTTTGTGAAATATCAAATAACTCAGCCATAAACATTGCAGTCTCTTTACTGGTGAAGAATTGTCCATATTTTTTTCTCATGGCTTTAGGCATTGTTCTAATATATTTATCTGTATTATTTATCACAAAATCAATTAGTTTCATATCAAAGCTTCCTTACTGATCAACATTGTGTTACAAAAGTTCAAGTGCAATTTTCAAATACTATATTTATTTTATCATAAATAACACTTTGAAATCAATGGTATTTGCATAATCCTCTTCAAAAAAAGATGTTGCATAATCCTCTTCAAAAAAAGATTCATATTTTAGATGCGTATAAAATGGATATGTTGTAAATAAAGAATGCTTATTCACAAAAATGTAAATTATTAAATCAATGCTTCCTATTCCTATTTTGAAAGCAACTCTCCATCCAATTGATAAAATCTTCCTCTGTCAGCTTACCATCCATACATTCATTTCTCTTAGTCATAGCTTCGTACTTCCACTTTTTAAAATCATCCTCAAGTATAGTATGAGCCTTAACTCGGGCGGAATATCTTTTGTAATACTTGTTATAAATCTTTATGGCGGCGTTGTCCGCCGTTTTCTTTTTGTAGTTTTCAAGCGCCATAATATCCTGACAGTTCCGTGTTTCACCCTCTGCGATTCTATCACAGTAGTTTGTGTTATAATTGCCCTTCATAATAAAATACTTGCCACAACGTTTGCACTTTCTGAAGCGAATACCCTGTTCAAGCATTTTGGTGAATTCAAGTTCAAGTGCTTTCCTGATGTTCCTGAATTTATAACTTGTATTCGGTGAGATAGGAAAACGACAGAACACTTCCATCTCGGCGTCACTTAAATTATATTTCTTTTGAAATTCCTTATGCTGTTCAGTCGGCTCATATTCATTCATAAATCTGCTGAGAAAATCCTCATGAGATAAATGAATAGGCAGGATTTTTCCATTGGGATTGCTTCTGCTGTAACTAAAATACTCCTCTCTTTGAATTGTCAGAGGCTGATTATGAATTATTTTATAAAGATAATACCTCTCAGCCGGCTTGATTTTCTCCATTACCTTCGGATAAAAGTTCTCGTCAAAACAGAATTCTATTAGCTCCTTATACTCGTTCTGTAATGTAATTAGGTAGTTGTAATACCACTTCAAACCTTCAACAGGTAAGTTTTCTTTCAAAAACACAGGAGGACAAATCGCTGAGTATAAAGACGCATTGGATAAATTCTCAATAAAAAGTTTGCTGTCTGTATACCTGAAAAACATTTCAACATTTTCCTGATTGCAGTTGTATATTTTTTCAGGTTTTTCATTGATTTCAAAGTGATTTTTCTCTTCGTTGTTTTTAATGAAGGTGTCAAAAGCAGAAACAAATCCGTAGCTTTCATTGAATGGCGTTTTAAAGTCTGCATAGATAAAATCAAGAATCCCCTCACCTATTTGCAGGTCAATTACTGCACCGCTAAGCACATTATGAAGAGGCTCTTCTTTTTTAATTTCATATTCGTCCATAAGATCTTGAAAATACTCGTCACTCGCATCCCAGTCAATATTATATTTTGCAGAGAAATGTTCTCGCAAGGCTTTGTTTTTCTCTAAGCCTTCAACTCTACTCTGTTCATAATCAGCAATATCTTCATTAGACAAAACATCAGGATGAACCTCTCTGAGTGAGCGTTCAAGTTCTTCAAATTCATCAATGGAATCCTTCATAGACAGGTCTTCATTAACCCTATCAACTTTGATTGAAAACAATTTCGAGTCAGGATCGAATGATGCAAAGTTAATGAAGAAATCATAGTACACATA
>JBJEPA010000005.1:0-2817 GCA_051880995.1 Ruminococcus sp. | reverse complement strand
GTCCCCTTTGTTGCCGTTAGGAGTCCACACATCATAATTACAAACCACAACAGGTACTACCAAAGAAACAGCATAGTCTTGGTCTGTATGAAGAGTAAGCGTTGTCGCTGTTTCAGTTTCATTTTCCGAGGTGGTTGAGCCTACATATTTAACTACCGGAATAGCATCCACTTCAAGTTTTTTACTTTCATAAGAAAATCCGGCTCCACCGCCAACGCCCCAGTCGCCTTTAACAGCACTTGAGTTGCTGTGTGTAACTGTAAAGGACACAGTTGCGCCGTTGACTTCTTCGTAATATGGCGGTACCTGAACTACTGAATACAAGGTAGGGCTTGAATATCCAACCTCTTTGCTAAGGTATTTGTAATAGGTCTGGTCAAGGTCACAATCTGCAAAGCACAGTGACATAAATGTACCTTCGTCATCCTCGTTCTTATGATGTATATAGTCGTCATGAGCAACTGCTTTCCATTTTCCGTATGCGTCACAGGATATCAGGATAATATCATAGCTTATATTATCGGTAGGTACCTTAACTTGGTCTCCTGTAAGCAGGGCAATAGTTTCTGTTCCTTCTGAAACACAGAACAAGCCTGAGTCCGCTGTGCTTATGAAAGGACTGTCATCTGCTGATACAAGGCTATCAATATCCACCTTGTACTCAACATCAAAGTGGGCAGAGGTGAAAAGCTCATACTCGTGATAAGGCATTGTTGTAACAACAGCCTGTGTTTTATTTGAGCCACTTGAATCATCAACTGTATCATATTCCTTAACAGCATATACCTGTGAGCCCTGACAGCTTAGCACCACACCCTGAATACACAGGTAATCCATAGTTTGGGGTGAGTTGGGGTCGTATCTTCCGGCAGTTATTGCTATTGGCTCCTGCTGGTCAAAGTCAACCTTAACATTGCCTGCTCCTTCAACCGTTTTGGGAGAGCTCCACACAAATTTGTAGCTACTGCCATCCCAGTAAATGAGATGAACAAGATTTTCGGAAGTACTGATTTTACCTGTGGATTTGTCGTTACTCTCCTTTAAATCTGTTTCACACAAACCTGCAACAACAAGCTCCTTGTAACCGTCGGCGTTAAGGTCGGCGTCAACAGAATTTGTGCTTAACATTCTGGTTTTGTCATATCTTAGGTCTTCATTAAACTTTCTATTATAGCTACCATTCTCATATGAATATATGGCAACGCAGGAATTCATACTAACATCGTCATCGTGATAAACCCTTGGAACGCTGACATTGATTACAAGGTCATCATAGGATTTACTGTTTACATCTCCACCGTTTGCTCTGATTGATGTGGTGGAAAGGGCAACAATAGGCATATACCAGCTTTCAAAGTAATCTCCGCCCTTTTTCAGGTCTTTAAATTCACTTCTTATTGAAGAAAGGTAAATCTTCTTCATATCGGAAAGACTAAAGTATCCTTCGTCATCAATATCAATCACACCAACAAAAGGTTCATCGGACTCGTTTTTATTACTACTATTGTTTGCACAAGGGAAATAACAGGCAAGCTCCTCTTTTCCGTCGTTGTCAAAGTCACCTGCTGTCATAGCTGTGTAGCCCTTTGATTGCTGTGCCTCAATGTCAAGGATTTCATTGTCGGTAGAAATCTGCATATTTTTGTCGCTGACCTGTTCCCAAGACAAGGAGTCAGAATTTGTCCTTTTGTATGTTCTTACAGATGCGTGACCGTTGCTGTCTGCATAAAGTGAGAAATATGCCAGTTCATCAACACCGTCACCGTTGTAGTCAATTCCTATTGTGTTGTGGGTCTGACCCTGCTTTTCCTCTGTAAGAGAAATTGGAGATCCGGCAGTTGATAGACTGTCAATATTCAAATTGCTGATTTGTTCACTCACATTGTCAACGGCTCTGATTTCACCCACGTGTTGCTCATTTCTGTTAATCTGGCCTATAACAAGCTCCTTTGGAGACACAAAGGTGTAGCCAGCAAGTGGGTTATCGGACTTTGAGTCGTTAACTATATCTTTTGACTGCTCACCCATACTTTCTGATGAGCCGGATGAGCTTTCGTTACCGGCGGAAACGTTACTGAGATTAAATGCTTTATACACATCGTCACTACAAGCATTAGTAGTCTTTTTCTCAATTTCCCCGTCGTTTTCACATTCGCTGGATTTTTCTGTTTTAGGGAACAGCATATCTGTGCATATATCATCCAAGGAATATTTGGTTGCTGTTGACTGGGCTGTTGCAACCTTATCCTTGGTGACGGAGTCAACTACCGTTACAGAAACAGCGGTAGTAGAAAACAGCACCGTCAATGTAAGAATGACAGAGAGGGAACCCCTAAATAACTTTTTCATAAAGATGTTCATCCCTTTCTTAAAATGGAGAGAAAATAACTTTCCCCTTATATTTTT
Source organism: Ruminococcus sp. (assembly GCA_051880995.1). GTDB lineage: Bacteria > Bacillota > Clostridia > Oscillospirales > Acutalibacteraceae > Ruminococcoides. The sequence continues at coordinate 411 of JBJEPA010000005.1, read as the reverse complement.
TACGAAGTATATTTCTTCACCATTTTAGTGTATTTTTCTTTTTATTATAAATTTTACTCGTAATTCATTTCAATAAGTATTGCCTGAAACGACAATAAAACGGCGCAAAACGACATAAAACAAACCGCATACCTTACCGTTTCACGTTTGCTTGCAAAAAACATACGGAACAGGCACAGATATGCGGAATTTTTAATATTCAAGTTGTAATGTTCATACACCTTTTAAGGCAGTTTTCCAAAGTAAAGCATCAGAGCTTTTTCGGCATCACTGCTGTTTTTTGTGAATTTTATCTCAGAAATATCGAATAAAATGCAACCGCAGTGACCTTTGAAGGTGGGAAAGCAAATTACCTTTAAATATGTATCTATTTCGGGACTGTAGTCGATTATCTCCAGCATTTCACCGTAA
>JBJEPA010000004.1:0-12419 GCA_051880995.1 Ruminococcus sp. | reverse complement strand
CATTTCGTGTTACTGTGAGCCTTGCTCCTGTTTTATATTTCTTATAAGGAACAATAACTGTTACATCATCGGCTGGTACTTTTAAACTCATCTGCATTGTTAGTGAAAGTGGTGAAACACTACAAATTAGGTTTTGGTCACAGTCAAAGATATTAACCTTTAGCATATAGAAACCTCCAGTCCCTCTGTCACATCAAATGGATGCTTTATCTCCGGATTTAGCTCCAACAGCTTTTCAACAGTAATATCATATATGTAGGCAATATCCCAAAGGCTCTCTCCTTCACTTGCTATATGAACTGTTTTGGGAGATTTTTCCCTTGTGGTGTCCATCACCTCTGTAAAGGAAAAACTGTACCTTATTAAATTATCTGTTGCTTCACCAATAACGCTAAGGGAAGTAAAATAGGCATTCATAACTGCAAATTCAGGTATTGACAGCACACCGGGAGTGTTGTCACGAAACACACCCCACATACTGTAAAACTCTTCAAAGCAGTTTTCACCTAATACGCACCCCTCCCCTGTAACTACCCTTGCATTTCTGCCAAGGCTTTCTGTTATGTTGTCATCAAGGGGGACAATGCTTTCTACAATCTCTTTTTGTGAAAGAATCTTAATTTTTTCGGGATTATAGTTCCAAGTGTGGCTTTTAAACCTCATTGGAGAAATTTCCATAGGACAAAACCTCACTTTCGCTTAAAATTTTTCGGCTGTATCGCCTCATATCCTGACAAACAGCCTCGGACATTTCTACCGTTTGAGTATTGTCGGAAAGGCTGTCTGCATAATCAAAATACTCACTGATACTTAGTGACATTTCTACCTCCTGCCTCTATCTTAATTTCACGGTAAACCTCACCACTTTGTGTATAATTCCTATCCCACATCAAGGTGCAGTCATAATATGTAACGGTATATCCCCTTTGGACAAAGTTAAAACATATTTCTTTTACAGAATAATTATTGCAGTTACCTGTCAGTTTAAGAGTTACCATATACTTTGTTTTCCCTTTAATTATTTCATAGGGGTTTGAGTTTAGGTATTCATAAAGACTTTGCCTACTTTGACTTTCTTCTGTGCCAAAATCTACACACCCACCAACCACACTTCCGTTTATGGTGATTACAACATCCTTTATTTTATCTGTATGTTCAGTCATTTACTCCTCCTTATTCCGGCAGTAGTCAAGGTTAAAGGAAACAGTTCTATAAACAGCGTCATACTCCTTGCTGAATTTTATCTCGGAAACGCTTATGTCCGACACAAGGTTTTCCCTGTCAACAGAACTAATTTTGTCAACAAGGGTGTTTACTGTGTGGGTGATACCGTCCCCACCATTAAGGTAGGGACAATATACATTCATTTTTATTTTGGAGTTAATTCTTTCTCCTTTACTTCCGTTTCCAAGGTATCCCCCTGCAAAGGAGCCAACTTTTTCAACACCTGTGCCAACAGTAACCAGTATTTCTCCAAGGGGAGCTTCCTTTAGACGACCATTGTACGCCTTGACAAATTTTACACCGTCAAGGCTATGGTCGGTTTTAATCTCTTTGATTATTTCTTCTACCTTACTGTTTAGCACTGTCATCAAAATCATCCTCCTGTAAAGGGTAATACAACCTTAGTATTGCCCATCTGTACAGACGCTTATTCCTATAAACATAGTCTTGTACTCTGATAACATTGTAGGTGGTGTCGCACAAAACCACATTGTCACCACTACACAAATCAGCGTCACTCTGTGCAATCATCAAGTAACGGATATTATCTCGTCTTGAAATATCTGTACAATCAAAGTCGTTGTAATTTGTGCTGTGATAGCCGATAGGCTGTATAAAGCCTGTGGTTGATGTGATTTTATCCTTGCCCAAGATAGTTATGTCGCTTCCGTAGGAACGGATTGAATCCATCACCGAGGTGGTTATGTTCATACCTCCACCCCTTTAAAGAAAAAATCATCTGACACCGTTATGTCTGAAATTTCACTCAGGCTCTGTTTCCAAAGCTGATAAGCCAGCTGGGAAGTTGCTCCGCTGTGGCTTTGGGACACTGTTAAATCCCCTGCCTTAAAAGAGCTTGAATCCTTTTCTTCACTGCACAAAACCCACTTGTAGTAGGCATAACTCGCCGATGCGGATTCAAGGAGTTCAAGGTGCTCCGACTCCTTAATCCCCGGCTTTATTAAGGCAGAAACATACAAAGCGGAGTCCTTAATCAAGGGAGTCCATTTTGAAAGCTCCTCCCCCTCAATTCCCGAAAGGAGAGAAAACCTTTCTGCAACCCTTTCTATCCTCAAAGAATCACCTCTTATGCGTATGAGAGAATTTTTCCGGCATCATTGTAAATCTTTGCAAAGCCTGCAATAGATGTAATTGACGCTCTTTCAAGCTGACGGTCAATCAGCTTGTCATATTCTGTCTGAACTTCCCCAGCCTTAACCATTTCAAGGGCGCAGTTCTTGTCAAGACCAATGATGTATTCACCCTGAATTTCAGGTGTGTGAATTACATTCGCACCCATTGGTGTAATCAGCTTGCCTGTTCCCTGGAAGTTAAGTCCTGCAAAGGAGTCCTTCATTTCGTTAAGCATAAGGAGCTTTTGCATCGGGGCAGTAGGTGCAATAATTGTGTTCAGCTCATATGGAGCCATTTTTGTCCAAAGGGAAATAAGGTCCTCATACTTGATTGAACCTGTGGTTGACACAGCAATCTCAGGTGCCGGGTTATTGTTACCGTCACCGTTTACAATAACATCAATGGCATCCATAAGCTGTGCTCTTGCAATATATGCGCCAATCTGTCTTAGTGTTACTGTGAACAAATCAAGGCGCTGAAATCTGATTGCCTCGTAAGAGGACACAAGCATTCTGCCACGCTTGTTAAGGCGGACAAGGTTTTCCTGTGTCTTAACAGTTGTCTGCGGAATGGTAGCACCCTCCATAACAACCTTTAGTGACTTGTCGTCCTCTGTTGGTGTTGAGGTGATGGAACGGTAGTCCATACCTTCAATCATTGTTGTGGTAGCCACAATGTCAGAAAGTACATCTGCTCTCTCCATACCCTGCTTTACAGCTCTGCTTATGTATTCAGGGAAAAGTGCGGCTGAGGAGCTTGTGGAGAAGAACTTATCCACAGTATCAGAACCACTGCCGGACACCTTAATATCAAAACGCTTTAGCTGTCTTGAAAAAGCGTCAAGTCCCTCAAGGGAAGTACCCTGGTAGTTTTCTGACGGGTCAAGTTCCTCAAGCACCTGTGTAAAGGATTTACCCCTTACACCGTACATACCCTTTTCAAGTGAAATATTTTCGTATTTGCTCATAAATTTACCTCCTAAATGACCTTAATTAAAATAAAATACCTGCTTCGCCGTCAATGCTGTCAAGTACAAAGTGAAGCTTACCGCTGTCACTTGCCTTAACTCCGCCCTTGCCGTCTGATAAAATAGCACGACAGCCCGGTGTAAGGTTGCCTGTGGTTTTAACCCTTGCATAGCCCGTTGTCTGAACAGAGGCATAGCCGTTCCTTACAGAAAGGCAAACACCAAGCACAAAGCTGTTTTCCGGTGCAAGGGTAGCTGTACCCTGACCGCTAAGTGTTACAGCAACTCCCTTAGTTCCCTCCGGCAGAGTGCTGTCTGCCTTTAATGTGATAATATTTTCGTTGTATCCTTTAAAATCAATATTCATAAAAACCTCCTGTTAAATAGTAAAACCTTCGTTGCTTTCTCTGTTGTTCTTGTTCCCCGAAAAAGTCTGTGGAACAGTAGGGACAACAGAAGAAGCTCTCTTTTCATAAACATCCCTTAGCTCACAAAGTTCCTTTACAGACAATGAATTGACGATAGAATCCATTGTTTCCGCAGAAATTCCGCATTTGCTAAGGAGAGAAAATTTCTTTACCTCACAAACAAGGTTTTTTCGGTATTCTCTGCCGTCCTGCGCCTCTTTTTCAAGGGTGCGGATGTAGGAGAGAATTTCACTTTTCTCCTTCTTGCCGAGGGTAAAGTCCTTTTCAGACTTTAAACATTCAATAATGTTTTCCATAGTTTCTTCTCCTTTTATAAATGTTTTAATTACACCTGCCTCACGCTGTGCCGGCACAGCTACAAAGCTCCATTCATAGGCATCTGTAGGGTTGGTAAGCTCCCCAAAGCACAGTTCACCGTCATATGTTTTTCCCTTTTGGTGGGAACAGGCTACGGAATGAATATCATTTCCGCAGATAGAACAGATAGTTCTTTCTATACTGCATCCAACACTTACTTCCCTTACAATCCCTGTGTCTATCTTCTGGATAAACTCATCAAGGTTGTCACTCTTTGGAATATACGCCTTTGCCACAAGGCGAAAATACTGGTCGCCGTTCTTTGTTACCTTTCCCTCAACAGACTCAACCTCTGTCTGATAAATTCTTGCAGTCTGGTTTTTGGCTGTTGGGTTGTGGTCAAATATTCCCGTTTTGCCCAAGAACAATTTTTGCAAGGTGAACAGACCTTCAACAGTAAACCTTTCAAAATCCCTGTCAATGTCGTTGTCGCACAAAACAACCGAAAATGTATAAACCTCGTCTTTGTTAAGTGTTCGTCTTGAATACTCATTGATGAGTTTCATATCGCTGTCGGTATTTTCCCCCGACTTTACTATTAGTCCTTGTTTCATTTCACACCTCCTCAAAAGTTCCGTCCTCAGCCTGTTTCACACCAAAATCCCTTTCAACCTCTTTCTCGATTTGCAGAGCATTTGCATTGTTGAGCCTTGCTTCAGATAGTTCAAGCTCATCCTGTAAATTGATGTGGTTCCAGCTTACTGACAGCTTTTCGTCAATACCCTTTAGGTTCAGAAACATCCTTGCAATTTTCAGTATCACAGGGTTGAGAATTTCTCTGTAATATTCAAGCTCACTTGTGAGAATATCCGCCTGCTGACTGCTCATTCTTTCCGTTGTACTCCAGCTAAGCCCCAATAGGAATGGAGGTACAGAAAGCTTTGCTACAATCTGCTCGGTAATACGTCGGATAGGCACATCGCAGTCAAGAATTTGATTATCTGCACCAATGGTTTTGATTGAAACATCCCCCACCGACACAAAGTCACAGGTGTTGTTTTTGTCACCCATCACCCTTGACCACTCGTCGGCAATCTGCTGTGCATTTTCCTTTGTATAGGCGGAAGTGCCTGAATTGCTGTCGGGCTTGTAGGTGACAGCAAATCGAATGTTACCAACTCTGTCCCAGTTCTGACCTACTGAATTGAAAATTTTGAGCAAAATCTCACTTACAAAGGGCAGTCCTTTCAGTATTGATGTACCCCTGGCTCTGCCCGGCTCGGGATTCAGCAGGGAAGTGAGAATCAAGGACTGATAAGGGAGCTTTTTCTCCACTCCGTTATCGTTCCTATAAGCCACAAGCCCCATAGTACTTTCATCGGGATACAGGGCTACATCCTTCAGGTTGGTGTTGTAAAGGGCTGAAATTTCCTTTTTACCCCTGTCCAGAACAATTTCTCCCACAGACTCACCGTAGGTTAAAAGCTGGTCAAAGTAGGTGGAAATAAAGGTGCCTATCCCTCTGTTGCCCTGGCAAACATTTACTTCCCTAAAAAACTCCTCAACTTGTTTTTGAGTTGACTTGTTCTCACAAACAACGGTAAATGTACCCATAAGGCGGTTTAGCTTGCCTATGGCGGCATCGATGATGGGAACTGCCTCTCTTAACGAAGAATAAAGCTCAAGCTCAACATTTCCAAGGGGCTGATAGGAACTTATTAAGGAAAAGGGATGTTCCTTACCCTTTACAGGTGCTGACTGAATAATCGCCTTGCTGACCTTTTTCTTTCTCTTAAATAAACCCATAAATCTCCTATCTTCTTGTAGCAATGGCAACAAAGCCACTGCCACCGTCTAAAATTGTTGTTACAAAATATCTTATATCATCCATAGCATGGTCGTTTTCTTTGATTGGATTGTCCATTCCGTTTTTTTCATCCCAGCGGTAGAGGGAAAATTCTCTTATACTGTCACGACAGGTGGAGCAGATTTTTATTTCACCGTTTTTTAGTGCTGTAGAAACCCTGCGGATTCCGTCAATCACATTGTTTTTTGCAGGGATAACAGAAAATTCACCGTGTCGCTTAATCACTTGAATAAAGCTGGCGGCTGACGGGTCAACGGTTACACATCTTAGCTTTCTGTTACCAACAAGATTTTTTAGTGAAAGGTAATGCTCCTCGTCGGTCTTTTGGTAACCCTCTTTTCTGGAATTAAAGTAGTATTCATCTATCCTGTACCACACATTTTCGTATCTGCCCCACAGTCCGAAGGAGGCAGGGTTTACAGTGCCGTAGTCACAGGAAACTGCATATTCCTCAAACTCCACATTAGGCACATCGGGGAATGACTCGTCCTTGTCCATAAAGGGATAAACAGCACCGGTGACAGCAACCCATCTTCCCTTTACAAACCTTTCGTAAAAGGCACCGCTGTAAAGGCTTTCGTACCTTGCTATCATCTTTTTACTGAGGGACGGATTGTCCTCCATTTCAAAGTGAAGATAAAGGGCGTTTTTAATCTCCCTTTTCTTTATCCATTCACGGTAAAACCAGTGTCCTGGATACTCCGGGTTGCAGTTAAACCAAAAGGTACTGCCCTCCACAGAGCATCTTGCCAGGGACTGCTCAACAAATGACCGTGGCATGAGGGCGACCTCGTCAAAGAAAACGCCTGCCAAGGTGATGCCCTGAATCAGGGATGCGCTCATTTCATCCTTTCCCCCAAAGAGGTAAAAGCGGTTCATTACCCCATTGTATGTTACTTCAAGGATGTTTTCGCTTTTTTTAAGCTGATAAGAAAATCCCAATTCAGTCAGGCTCTTCATAAGAGGTATAATTACATTTCGTTTAAGACTTCGGATAGTTTTACCGCACATTGCAAAGGACATATTGGAAAACCTGCTGAATGACCATGCAATAAAGGAAATTGACATACAAAAGGTCTTTCCGCTTCTAACAGCACCGTCACAGATAATTGCGTCCCTGTCCTTATAGGGGGAATTTTCGCACCACCAGGTGAGAACCTTTAGCTGTTTTTCGGAAAAGGGATTATAGCTGTTACTCATCTCGTTTTGTTAGTGCCATTGCACCCTTTTCAAGAGCCTCATAAAACGGCACTGCTCCTCCCCTTTCCTCAGTTTCTTCTTGGAGCTTTTCAAGTGCTTTCAGCCTGTCAAAGAACTTTATCTCCATTGCTCCGTCCTTTGGCTTTTTAATTTCGGAAATCATAAACAAATCCATCTGACCAAGCCTTTCCTCAGGAATATTATCCTGTGTAATAAGGCTAATGCAATCGCTTATACTGCCGAATGCAAGGTGCTGATACCCAAGCAAGGCAAGGTTTTTAAGTAGCTTTGCCTTGGCGCTTAAAAGACGGGTGATTTCCTCCATAATGTTTTCACGGGAAATCAGTTCAAGACCTGCACCCTGGTCTGTGTACCCAGCAAGGAGAGCCGACTCCTCAACGGTTTTACCGTTTGCAATATTTTGGCAAAAAACCTTTTCCTTTTTCTTCAAAAATTTAACTACCTCCTTTTGCTAACTTAATAGCATAAATATCCTGCAACCATACCCCGAAAAACAAAAAAATTGCATAGTAAAATGCAATTTCTGAAAAATGTTAATATATTGTTTACAAAAAATGCAATAATTGCATAATTTATTGGGATAATAAAAGCGGTGATATATTTGTTTAATTCTAATATAGAAAATAACATTACTGTCCTTGACAAGCTGACAAGGGCGAATGAAAGCTTTGATATAGTAAAAAGAATTATAAGAATAAACAAGAAAAAGACCGCCCTATACTTTATAGACGGTCTTTTAAAGGATGATATTATGGAAAAGCTGATGGAGTTCTTTTACGACATCAGTGACGACAGCTTTTTAAAGGATGCAGACAGCTTTATGGAAAACTGTATTCCCTATGTTGAGGTGACAAAAAGCAGAAATACAAGTGAGATTGTAACCGCCCTTCTTTCGGGTATAGCATTAATGACCATTGACGGCATAGAGGACATTATCCTAATCGACACCAGAACATACCCCCAAAGGGAAACTGCCGAGCCTGTTAACGACAAGGTTTTGCGTGGCAGTCGTGACGCTTTCACAGAAATTTTCATACACAACTGCGTTCTTGTAAGGCGGAGGATTCGTGACAAAAACCTGACAATAAGCGCAATGCAAGCCGGGAAAAGCTCCAAAACCGACATAGCACTTGTATATATGAACGACAGAGTTGATAAACAGCTTTTGGAAAAAATCACAAGGAAGATAAACACAATTGACGACCAAGGACTTTCTATGACACAGCAGGCGTTTGTGGAGGCACTTATAAAGCCAAAGTGGATTAATCCATTTCCAAAGGTAAAATATTCGGAAAGACCTGACTCAACATCAGCAAACGTGCTAAAGGGTAACATTGCAATAATCGTTGACAATGCCCCCACAGCCATAATTATCCCCACATCGGTATTCGACCTAATGGAGGAGGCTGACGACTACTACTTTCCACCTGTAACAGGAACATACCTAAGGCTTTCAAGGTATCTTGTCACATTTTTCTCATTGTTCATCACACCCATTTGGTTACTTGCAAATCAGTTCCCCCACTATGTGCCACAGTTTTTACAGTTTACAATAATTGACCAGCCACAGAATATATCCCTTTTCTGGCAGTTAATACTTGTAGAGATAGCAATAGACGGACTTCGCCTTGCGTCAATCAACACCCCCGACACACTAAGCACAACCTTGGGAATAATCGGCGGTATAGCTCTCTCACAATTTGCAGTTGACGCAGGCTTTGCAAGTACAGAAACAATTTTGTATATGGCATTTGTCACAATAGCAAACTACTCCCAGCCAAGTCAGGAGCTTTCCTACTCAATAAAATTTATGAGGATTTTCCTATTAATCTTAACCCAACTGCTGAACATCTGGGGCTTTGCCCTTGGAGTTATAACCCTGTTTATACTCCTTGCCACCAACAAGACCCTGTCGGGCAAAAGCTACCTCTACCCCCTCATACCATTTAAGGGCAAGGAGCTACTGAAAAAATTTGTGCGATTAAAATAAATAAAAATTGACACAGCAAAAGGGAGCCAGCATTAAGCCGACTCCCTTTGCTAATAAGGGGTAGAAATATGGATAATAAGCAATTAATTATCCTACTTAATCATCATAATACTTTTCCAAATCAATGGACTTGAGGTATTTCATCGTATTTTTAAAATTATCGTCAATTTCAAAATATTCATCATATCCCTCAATATCGCCATTATCTGTCTTGTAGTAAAGATCACCATCCACATCTATATATGACTTATCATCCATATCGTAATTAAAATCATATGACGGACCGAGAATGTCCAAATCCTTATTGTAATTCTCAATAATTTTACCAATTACATCTTTATCGGTAATATAATAACCGCCGTTTGTTACTTCATCCCAGTTATATACTGATAAATATAGTGAACTACATCTGTCAAGTGGTGCTTTTCCTATCTTATCATTATCTATGTTAATCTCAGATTGAATATCACTGATATCATTAATATTATTGTAAATAATACCTGTATCATCATAAAATCTTGTAATTTTACTTCCGTCTTTAGTTGTATAGCTTATATACAAACAGTAAACATCATACATATTTCCTGTTTCGATGTTACTATTGAATCTTCCTGTATAAATTCCGGAATATTCTTCTCTATAATCCTGTGCCACTGCACTTTGATACTCAATTATTGACTTGATTTTTTCAGGGTCAGTTGTTGAATAAATCTCCGGATTTTTACCGTTGATTGAAATAGATTCGTCAGCGTATTCGTTAAATGTTATCTCCACAGATTTAATATCCTCTGCATCAGGTACCCTTGTTACATATCCAAACATACCTGTTGTAACAATAGTGAAGAATAAAATTGATAACAAAGCTTCACATCCGTAGAGTATCATCCATTTTCCAAAGCCGGACATTCCCTTGTGGTAAATAAGGTGGAGTATGATGTGTGCAATAATAGTTCCAATTATAATTCCTACACAGAATAATATAATATACGAAACAGAACTAACCTCACCAGCTGAATAAGGTAAAGTTGAAATAGATGCCATAACCAATCCCATCAATAGTCCTGCTGTTACACTTGTGAGTAACTTAATAGCAATGCTTGGGAATACGAATGCAAAACCGCTTTGTGCAGATTCAGACTTTCTTTTCTTTACAAGGAAATATGATGCAACTACAAGTCCGGCAGTAAACAGAACCCACCATACATAATAGAATACAGGAACGGTAATGCCGGTGCTTGTTGCGGAAGAAGACATCAAAGTATTGAGTACATTTTCAATTAACCCTGAACCGTAAGCACACAAAGGCGCAATAAACGGCGACAGTAAAGAAAGCACAACAGGAGAAACAGGAAATTCTCCATAGCTTGAAAAAGCAGACATACCCGGGAGTACCATTTGAGGATAAATCGAAAGCACCAAAACACAAACAGGGTAAACACCGCTGATTAAAATGTATGTCACAATTGAGTGACCAACCGTACCACAGCAAACTGCAATAAACGCTATGAAAGCAATGTTGCCCAAAATAGCCACAGTACCACACAAAAATGAATTTACAGCACCGCCGAAGTCCTGAAACAGAACAACACCGTTACCTATAAGGCTGACAATTATAAGGGGAACAAATGTGGATGCTACAACAGCAACCATTCTGCCAAAGAACTGTGTTCTCCTGGAAACAGGCATACTGCCATAAAAGTCCATACTCCTCTTGTTGTGGAGGTAAGAGAATGCAATAAAGGATATTACAGTTGCAAAAATCATAGCTATATATACACATTCAAAAACATATATATCCGCATATGGTGTAAAATCACCTGTAAATCCTTTTACAGTGTTTTTCATTATCTCATATTGCAAATAGTCAATACCCTCTCTTACAGGATATACAAAAACAAGCAATGCCCAATATGCTATTGAAAAGGGCAAAAATCTCCTTAGGCTGTCCCTACATACACTTTTAAAAGCATTAGAACACTTCATATCCTGCACCTCCCATTTCGTTAATAAACATTTCTTCCAGCGTCAAAGGTAGCATCTCAACAAAAGCCGGATTCAACTCCATAAGGCTGTTCCTGATGCTGTCCTCGTCACCTGAAATAAGCAATGTAAAATATCTTCCATTTTGAATAATATTCCTTGCTCTGACCTTTGCGAAAATATCAGGTGTTACATCGTTGTTAAATGCAATCTGCACCTTAAAGGATTTGCTCTTCATCTCCTCAATCTTTGTGTTGCTTACAATATTTCCGTTGTGGAGCAAAATCATAGTATCGCAAATGTCCTCAAATTCCCTAAGGTTATGGGAGGCAATAACAGTAGTCATATTGTTGTCGGTTACATTCTGAACAATGAGTTTTTTAAGTGTTTGCCTGATAACAGGGTCAAGTCCGTCAAAGATTTCATCCAAAAACAGATACTTTGGCCTTGTAGAAAATGCAAGCAAAAGTGCCGCCTGCCTTTGCATACCCTTACTCATATTAATAATTCTTGCATTATGATTGATTGGAAAATATGCTGACAACTCTTTGAAATATTCCTCATCCCAGTTGGGATAAATGCTTGACAGATACTTTGCAAGCTTCTTCACCGTTGCATTGTTAGAAAAGAATGGATAGTCGGAGATGTAGTAGCAATTTCCCCTTATCTCCATATTTTCAAAATTTCTTTTCCCATCAATAAGCACCGTACCTCCGTCAGGCTCATACACACCGCTTAACATTCTGAGAAGGGTGCTTTTTCCGCTTCCGTTAGAGCCTGCAAGACCACAGATTGCTCCCTCGGGGATTGACGCTGTGATGTTGTTTACAGCAATATTTTTATCAAACTTTTTTGTTAAGTTAATAAGGTCAATCACTTACCTTCACCTCCGATATATACCTCATCAAAAATCTCTAAAATCTCTTCCCTCTTAACGCCAAAACCGTAAGCAGAAGAAAGGCTATCCTTAAGCTTTTTCTTAATCTCAATTTTTTCTGCCTCTCTACTGTCAAACTTTTCAGAAATAAAACTGCCTCTGCCCACGGCGGAGTAGATATATCCGTCATTTTCCAGCATACTGTACGCCTTTGAAACTGTATTTGGGTTAATTCCCAATTCCCCTGCAAGGGTTCTTACAGGCGGTAGCTTGTCATTGGGCTTTAATGCACCAAAGGACACAAGCCGTATCACATTTTCGTAAAGCTGTTTATATACAGGCGTTGGGGACTGATAGTTTATGTTAAACATCTCTTCCTCCTTTCGATTGACTTAATTGTATTATTGTAACTAATACAATTAGTACACTTTGAT
>JBJEPA010000003.1:0-12484 GCA_051880995.1 Ruminococcus sp. | reverse complement strand
CTTTACACACGAAAGGCAGAGCGTTATGGAAAAGAATATGGAGCTTTCTTTACTTTTGGATTTTTACGGCGAATTACTTACCGAAAAGATGAGGAGAGCAACGGAACTGTACTATAATGACGATTTGTCCCTTTCGGAGGTTGCAGAGGATATGGGAATCACCCGTCAAGGTGTGAGGGACCTTATCAAACGAGCAGAGGGCAACCTTTACGGATATGAACAAAAGCTGGGACTTTACAAAAGATTTTTGGAAATGCAAAAAGGACTTGGCACTCTTAAGGACAGTCTTGTAAAAACAAAGTCCCTTTTAGATTGTGATACAGACAGGTCTGAAATTGACAAAGAAATTTCTGATACCATTGATTTGGTAGATAAGCTTATTAAAGGAAACACTGAATAAATCACTTTACTCAGTGTTTCCTAAAGAAGACAGGAGGTAAGTATGGCATTTGAAGGTCTTTCCGATAAGCTGAGCAACGCCTTTAAAAAGCTTAAGAATAAAGGTAAGCTTAGCGAAAGTGATGTAAAAGAGGCGATGAGAGAGGTGCGACTGGCACTTCTTGAGGCTGATGTTAACTACAAGGTTGCAAAGAATTTTACAAACAGAGTAACAGAGCGTGCTATCGGACAGGATGTTATGGAAAGCCTGACTCCTGCCCAGATGGTAATCAAGATAGTAAATGAAGAGCTTACTGCCCTTATGGGCGGTGAGGAAGAGCGAATCAAGTTTGCCTCTAAGCCTCCTACAGTAATTATGATGTGCGGTCTTCAGGGTAGCGGTAAAACAACCCACAGCGGAAAGCTTGCCGTTATGCTGAAAAAGCAGGGCAGAAGACCACTTCTTGTAGCCTGTGATATTTACCGTCCGGCAGCTATTGAACAGCTAAAGGTTGTTGGTGAAAAGGCAGGAGCGCCTGTTTTTGAAATGGGCAAGAAAAATCCTGTAAAAATTGCAAAAGAGGCTATAAAACACGCCAAGGACTACGGTAATGATGTAGTTATTCTTGATACAGCCGGTCGTCTGCACATTGACGAAGAGCTGATGGACGAGCTGAAAAATGTTAAGGCAGAGGTTTCTCCCGACGAAATTTTGCTTGTTATCGACTCAATGACAGGTCAGGACGCAGTAAATGTGGCTAAGTCATTTAACGAAACTCTGGAAATCTCCGGTGTTATCCTTACAAAGCTTGACGGCGATACCCGTGGTGGTGCTGCAATCTCAGTAAAAGAGGTTACAGGCAAGCCAATCAAGTTCTGTGGTACAGGGGAAAAGCTTGAGGATTTAGAGGTTTTCCACCCGGACAGAATGGCAAGCAGAATCCTTGGTATGGGTGATGTGCTTACCCTCATTGAGGATGTTGAGGCAAAGCTGGACGAAAAGAAGGCAGAGGAAGTTGCCAAAAAGATGCTCCAGAATAAGATGGACTTTAACGATTTGCTCCAGCAGTTTGAGCAGATTAAAAAGATGGGTCCATTAAAGGGCATTCTGGGTAAAATCCCCGGACTTGGAAAACAGCTTGAAAATGCCGACATAAACGACAGACAGATTGACTGGTGCGAAGCCATAATACTTTCTATGACCCCAGCCGAAAGGGAAAAGCCAAGCCTTATTAATGCAAGTCGTAAAAAGAGAATTGCAGCAGGCTCAGGCAGAAAGGTTGAAGAGGTAAACAGGCTTTTAAAACAGCTTGAGCAAATGCAAAAGATGATGAAGCAGTTTACCGGCAAGGGAAAAAAGGGCAAACGCCGTGCTATGATGAAGGGTATGCCTAACCTTGGAGATTTAGGCGACCTTGGAAATATGGGCGGTAACGGTATGCCACCTATGGGCGGCGGAGGATTCCCCTTTTAACAGCTATTAACCAATTTGTTTTGGTGATATAGATATTATTTTTGATATATTTTTTGGAGGTGAAAAGATAATGGTAAAGATTAGATTAAGAAGAATGGGTGCTAAAAAGTCTCCTTTCTACAGAATCGTTGTAGCTGACTCAAGATACCCAAGAGATGGTCGTTTCATTGAAGAAATCGGCACATATAATCCACTTACTGAGCCATCAAAGGTTACTGTTGATGCTGACGCTGTTAAGTCTTGGATTGCAAAGGGTGCACAGCCAACAGATACTGTTAAGGCATTGCTTAAGAAGGAGGGTATTCTCTAATGAAGGAATTACTCACAATTATTGCAAAGGGTCTTGTTGAGGAGCCTGAAAAGGTTTCTGTAACAGCAGACGAAGTAAACGAAGAGGGAGTTACTGTTTATCATATCCATGTTGCTGAGGATGATATGGGTAGAATTATTGGTAAGCAGGGCAGAATTGCCAAGGCTATCCGCACAGTTGCTCGTTCTGCGGCTATTCGCAAGAATGAAAGAATTTCAGTTGAAATCGACTGATTTTCAATAGGTAAAAAATCCCCTAGTCAATTTAGGGGATATTTTTTTTGCCCTTTTTTAAATATTTCACGTCATTTTGTAATGTTTTTCTAAGATTTAACATACACTTAATTCGTACTTTATTATACAGATATATAATGAACCTGAAAATAATACTAATACCTAACATAGTCTTAATTAGGTATTAGTATAAAACATTTTTGGGGGAATATACCGTGAATTTGGCAATACTTGTTTTTGTTACAGCCCTATCTGTATTGGCAATCTCACTTTTGTTATTAGCAAAGAGGGTATTTCTTCCTAATAAAGAAAAATTGGGAGATGAAGTGATGAGAGGCGACAAAATTATGCCGGAATCAAAGGAAAATACTTTACAGCGTTATGTGGAAAAATCAAAAGAGGGTTTGCAAAACTGCTTTATAAACAGGGAGCTTTCCTGGCTGAAATTTAATGAAAGAGTGCTGGAGGAGGCTGATGACCAAAACAATCCTCTGTGCGAAAGGCTTACATTCCTGTCCATATTTCAGTCAAACCTTGATGAATTTTTTATGGTGAGGATGGGTTCTCTCCACGATATGATGCTTTTAAAAAGGGAAATAAGGGAGAACAAAACCCGTATGACCCCTTTGGAGCAGTTTTCCCTATGCTTGTCGGATATAAGGAGAATGCTAATAAAAAGGGATGCAATTTATAAAAAGCAGATGAAGAATGTTTCTGACTATGGAATCTCTGTTGTGTCCTTTGATGAGCTTAGTGCCAACGAAAAAAAGTATATGAAGCACTATTTTTCACAGGAGCTTGAGCCACTTCTTTCCACCATTGTTGTGGGAAGAAAACAGCCATTTCCATTTCTTAATAACAAGGATTTGTACATTGTTGCAGAACTTAGAAAAAAGAACGACAAAGCAAAGATAGGCATAATCCCATGTAACACAAGCCTTATGAAAAGACTTGTACAGTTGCCTGAAAAACCCGGTGTGTATGTGCTGACAGAGGAGATAATTCTGAATTTTCTACCTAAGGTATTTAAAAAGTACGATGTAAAGTCACGCTGTGTTGCCCGTGTTACCAGAAATGCCGACATTGATGCCGACAGAATTAATGACGAAGAGCTTGACTACCGTGAGCATATGGCTGAGGTTATACGCCGAAGAAGAAAGCTATGCCCAATTCGTCTTGAAATGACTGCACCTCTTGGTACTACCGTAACCACCTGGCTTTGTAATCAGCTTGACCTTATGCCTGACCAGATATTTATCTCCGATGTTCCCTCTGATTTGTCCTTTTTGTTTACAATTCAGGATATGCTCCGTTCACACCCTCAGTTGTTTTTTGAAAAAAGAGTTCCCCAAAGACCTCTTGACTTTAAGGGTGACAAAAGCGTTATGGAGCAGATAAGGGAAAAGGACAGGTTGATTTCTCTCCCTTACGAATCTATACAGCCTTTCCTAACCCTGCTAAGCGACTCTGCAAAAGACCCAAATGTTGTTTCTATAAGGATGACCCTTTACCGCCTTGCAAAGAACAGCAAGGTGGTTGAATCCCTTGTGGAGGCGGCGGAAAACGGCAAACAGGTTGATGTTCTGGTGGAGCTTAAGGCAAGATTTGACGAACAGAACAACATCAAATGGTCACGCAGACTGGAGGAAGCCGGATGCCATGTAATTTACGGACTGGACAATTTAAAGGTACATTCAAAGCTTTGTCTTATCACTCGCCGTGGCAAAGACGGTGTGGAATATATCACCCAGATTGGAACAGGTAACTACAACGAAAAAACTGCAAGACAATATACAGATTTACAGATCCTCACCGCCAATGAGGAAATTGCTCACGAGGCTTATGAGGTGTTCTCGGCACTTTCTTTGGGAGAAGTTGTTGAGGAAACAAATCATCTCCTTGTTGCCCCAAAATGTTTGCAAAACAAGGTTATAGCATTAATAAAAGAGCAGATAGATTTAGCAAAGCAGGGCAAGGAGGCATATATAGGGCTAAAGCTTAACTCCCTCACCGACAAAAAGATTATGGAAAAGCTGATTGAGGCATCCTGTGCCGGTGTTAAGATTGATATGGTGGTAAGGGGAATTTGCTGTTTGCAGTCCGGCATACCCGGTTACACCGAAAATATCCGCATAATCAGTATTGTGGGAAGATTTTTGGAGCATTCCCGTATATATATCTTCGGCACAGGTGATAATGAAAAGATGTATATTTCTTCTGCTGATTTTATGACAAGAAACACCTTGCGCAGGGTGGAGGTTGCCTCTCCCATATATGACCCGGATATAAAGGAAAGGCTTAATAAAGAATTTGAAACTCTGTTAAATGATAACTGCAAAGCGAGAATTCAGGTTGAAAAGGGAAGATACGAAAGAGTAAAAAATAATCTGCCAAAAATTAACGCACAGGAAACCTTTTATAATCAGGCATATGAAAACGCAAAATAAATATATCAGTTAACGGATGAAGGAGATTTAGCGTGAAAGAAACAATCAACTCACCACCCAAAAGGCATAAGAAAAAGACCCTGCAAGAAAAAAGGTTTTTGCAGAGTATAAATCAAAAGACGAATTGAAAGATTAAGCGACGGTTAGTCCTTGCTTCTCAAGGAATTTAGTTGCTTGCTTCACAGCTTTGGATAGTTGTTTTTCTTTGAGTGTTTCGGGCATATCTACTTTAAAAAGGTCGGTGGGATTCCAAACTTCACCCGTAGTCATCATTTGGTAAATAGCAGTGAGAATCATTCGTGCGATGGCAATAATGGCACGCTTTTTCCCTCTTCGTTTTGAAATCTGCTCGTACTTTAAGCGATAGTAAGAATTATCCTTAGCTTTCACGGCTGCATGGGCAACTTGCACCAATGCAGGTTTGAGATAAACTCCTGCACGTGTAATGCGAACAGATTTTTTCTTGCCGGCAGATTCATTGTTGCCGGGTGTTAAACCCGCCCAACAGCATAGGCGTTTAGAGGAACCGAATTGAGACATATCATTGCCAATCTCAGAAATGATTGTAATTGCAGAATTACGGTCAACACCCGGAATGGTGCAAAGAAGTGAAATAAGGCTTTCGTGCTTTGCTACCATAACATCAATTGCCGAATCAATCTGCGAAATAAGGCTTTCAATGTAGTTGAGATGAGAACGTACAATTCTAATACGAAGCTTTTGCTCTTGTGTGATGGAATAACCTTCAATAGATTCTAACACGGATTCAGATTTCTTTTTCAAAGAGTGTTTTAAAAGAGAAACGCAGTATTCCGGATTGAAGGTGTCCTCGGATATAAGGTAATCTGTAATGGCGGTTGCAGATTTACCGAACATATCCGAAACTACAGAATCAAGAGCAACATTGCAAACTGTAAAGGCGTTTTGAAAACGGTTTTTCTCACTGCTTTTCATTGAAGTTAATTTGTAACGGTAACGGGTAAATTCACGAAGAATACGAATGTCCTTTGTTGGTATAAAGCTTCCGGGAACAAGTCCCAAGCGAAATAAATCACCAATCCATTTGGAATCCTTGGTATCGTCCTTGTTTCCTTTTACAGCTTTTACCCGTTTGGGATTGGCAATAGTAACCCGAATTTTCCGTTCCTCAAGAATGTTATATACAGGAACCCAATACTTGCCCGTAGATTCCATACAAACATCAAGGCAGTTATTCGAGTGAAGCCAATCAGCAAAACGATGCAAATCCGAATTGTAGGTTGAAAAGCGTTTCTTTTGATAGTGAGGTTGTACGCCGTCTGTGGTGGAAATAATTGTTCCAACCAAAAAAGTTTTGTGGACATCAATTCCACAACAAATTGGATAAATAACTTTCAAACAATCTTCCTCCCTGTAAAAAATGTGAGGAAGAAGACAGTGACTGAATCATCACACAATTTAACAGGTGCTAAAACAATTCTTAGCGTACGTGCTCAAAGGCAACACTTATTTGTGCTTGAAAAGATGATTCTAACACTGATTAATATACTGTTTTCAGCAAGAAGTACATCTACGACTCCTCCTACCGTGCGTTGTAGTGTGTCTTCCTCCTCAAAACAATTATACAACAAAAATCGCCGCTGTTCAGCCCTCTTTCATCCCTATTTGTGCTGACGCTTTAGCGGCAGAATGGAGATTAATATGCTTAAAATCGGAATACTTACCAGCGGAGGGGACTGCCAGGCTCTTAACGCCGCTATGCGTGGTGTTGCTAAGGGCATAAGCGCATTGAGCAAGGACGCTGAATTTTACGGCTTTATTGACGGATACAAGGGGTTGATTTACGGAAACTATAACTCTATGTCAGCCGGTGCTTTCTTCGGAATACTCAACCAGGGCGGAACTATACTTGGCACCTCACGACAACCCTTTAAATATATGAATGTTCCTGACGAAAAGGGATTAGACAAGGTTAAGGCTATGGTGGATAACTACAAAAAGCTTAACCTTGACTGCCTTGTTGTGCTTGGTGGCAACGGCTCACAAAAGACAGCCAATTTGCTATCCTCCAAGGGGCTGAATGTTATAGGACTTCCAAAGACCATTGACAACGATTTATGGGGAACAGATATGACCTTTGGATTTTCCAGTGCTGTGGAGATAGCCACAAGAGCATTGGACGAAATTCACACAACAGCAAAGTCCCACGGAAGAACCTTTATTGTGGAGCTTATGGGTCACAAGGTAGGGTGGATTGCCCTTAATGCAGGCATTGCCGGGGGTGCAGACGCAATACTTATCCCCGAAATTCCATACAGCACCAAGTCCCTTGTAAAGAAAATAAAAGAAACAAAGGACAGAAAGGGCTACACAGTAATAGTAGTTGCTGAGGGTGCTTTATCAAACGAGGAATCTTCCATGTCTAAAAAGGAAAGAAAGAAGATTTTAAGAAAAATGGGAGGAGCTTCTTTACTCTTTGCTAAAAAACTTGAGGATGCCGGAGTTGACGGAATCCGCACAGTAAATATAGGACACACCCAAAGGGGTGGCTCTCCTTGCCCTTATGACAAAATTATTGCAGGGCGGTTTGGCGCAAAGGCGGCACAGATGATAGTGGATAAAGATTTTGGCAAGCTGGTTGTGCTGAAAAATAATAAGATTACCGGAATACCCCTTTCTGAAACAGCTGGAAAGCTGAAAAGTATAGAAAAAGACAGCGAAATAATCCATGAAGCAAAGCTGTTGGGAATATCTTTTGGAGTATGATTTGCCCCTATATATTTCAATCTTGTCATAAAGGTTGATAAACTACTTGACAAAGTGTTACAATAATTTTGCAAAATTTTTGTAAAATTTGTTCATAAGGGGTTATTTTATGGGTAAACATGGTACTGGAAAAGTTAAAATGAGCAGTAAAAAGAAAATCGTATTAATTTCAATTATTGTTGCGGTAATCATAATTGCGGGTTTGGTAGCAAGCTATTTCTTATTTTTAAGAGATACGGGTTCAATAAATAAAAGTCGTATAAAGGATGATATTGCAAACACAAAGGGGCTTTTGTCCCAAAAAATCGGCGAATATGAGCAAACATTTGAAATTGCAGACTTTAATTACACAACCGAAGAAAAAGATGACCAAACTAAGGTCAGCGCCAAGGTGGACTTGGAAAATGAGGTTTATTCTATCGACGACCTTTCAGTAATTTTGAATTACACGAAAGATAGTGACGACTATAAGGTAACAACAGAATGTGATGTTGAGGGCAGAGTTCTTAAAGCTAAGGCAGGACTTCAGGAAAGCTATATTCTTGAGGATGTACAGGAGCAGTACAAGTCTGCAAAACTGAAAAACCGAAAAACCGACCTTGAGGGCAACAAGGATGTAGTAACCTTTAATGTAAAGGACTCCGATATGCAGGGTGTTGTTACATCAACATATAATTTTGACAGCAAAAACGGTTGGAGTCTGAAGAAAATTGACGACAGCAAGCTGGACATTAAAAACGGCAAAACAAAGACTGTGGATGTTGACGGAGTAAAGTGCTACACAAATTCAGCTGTTAAAAATATTCTCCTGTTGGGAACAGATGCAGACAGCGGTCCAAGGCGCTCCGACTCAATGATTCTTGTTTCAATCGACAGCAACAACAAGGAGATAAAATTCAGCTCCTTTATGCGTGATACCTATGTTGACATTGACGGTTACAGCAAAGACAAGCTGAACGCAGCCTTTGCCTATGGCGGACCTGAACTGGCCACAAAGACGATTATGAAAAACTATGGTATAAAAATAGACAACTACATCACAACAGGCTTTGCTGATTTTAAGAAGATTGTTGACGCATTGGGCGGAGTTGAAATCAAGCTTGACCAGGACGAATGTGGTTATATCAACTGGCAGCTTGGCAAAAACGGTCAGACTGCAACCTACGGTGAGGTTGAGGTTAAGGACGGAGTTCAAAAGCTGAACGGTCAGCAGGCGCTCTGGTTCTGCCGTGACAGGGGAAGCGAAACCTACAGCGGTAACGACTTTACCAGAACAAGTCGCCAGAGAAGAATGCTGATGGGTCTTGTGGAGTCATACAAATCCTCATCTGTTGATGATATACTTTCAATCACCAACGATTTGAAGAAGTATGTGGAAACAGACTTGAGCAAGAAGGATTTGATGTGGCTTGTTAACCACAGCGACAAGCTGTTTACATACAAAACCAGCGACAAATGTTATCCCGAAGAATCCTCAGGCTGGTCAGCAGGTTCAACAGATGCCGGCGCATGGATTATCAGCATTGACAGCTGGGAGGATACAAAGAAGGATATTGCCCACTATATCTACACAGATCTTAAATAAAAACAATAAAATTGCCTGACGACTTGTCGGGCAATTTTTTATGTGATATAATCTTAAGGAAACACTGAATAAATCAATTCACACATCTTGTTTGCATATTTTCCGCCGGTTAGCCCAAAAAATCCTCGCAATACGTCAGTATTCCTGCGTTTTTTTGAACTAACCGACAAAAAATCTGACTGCGCAATCTGTGCAAATGATTTAATCAGTGTTTCCTTAAAAGTATTTATTATAAAATAAAGGTGATAGTATGTCATTTCCACAGGATAAAATCCGCAATTTCAGCATAATTGCTCATATAGACCACGGAAAGTCCACCCTTGCCGACCGTATCCTGGAGCAGACGGAATCGGTGGCGCAAAGGGATATGGAGGACCAGATTCTTGACGATATGGACCTTGAAAGGGAGAGAGGTATTACCATTAAGGCTCACGCTGTTACCCTCCTTTACAAGGCTGACGACGGTGAAACATATCAGTTTAACCTCATAGACACCCCGGGTCATGTTGACTTCAACTACGAGGTTTCCCGTTCACTCGCCGCCTGCGAGGGGGCTGTCCTCGTGGTAGATGCAAGTCAGGGCATAGAGGCTCAGACCCTTGCAAATACCTACCTGGCTGTTGATGGAGGGCTTGAGATTGTACCTGTTGTAAACAAGATTGATTTGCCAAGCGCCGACCCACAGCGTGTAATAAATGAGATTGAGGATGTAATCGGTATTCCTGCCGAGGGATGCCCCTGTGTTTCTGCAAAAACAGGACTTAACATTCACGATGTTATGGAGAAAATTGTGTCGGATGTTCCGGCTCCCACAGGTAGCTATGACGACCCCCTAAGGGCGTTGATTTTTGACAGCTACTACGATAGCTACAAGGGTGTTATCATCTATGTCAGGGTGAAAGAGGGTCAAATTCACCCGGGTGACGAGTTTAAGCTAATGGCAACAGGAAGTAAATTTCAGGTTGTTGAATGTGGATATATGAGGGCGACCTCCCTTGAACAGAGGGACGGACTTTATGCCGGCGAGGTTGGCTACATTGCCGCCTCAATCAAAAGCTTAAGGGATGCCCAGGTGGGCGACACAGTAACACTAGTTTCAAACCCTGCCGATGAGCCTTTGCCAGGCTACAGAGAGGCACAGTCAATGGTGTTCTGCGGTATTTATCCGGCAGACGGCGCAAGGTACGGTGACTTGAGAGATGCCCTTGAAAAGCTAAAGCTGAATGACGCATCCTTAACCTTTGACGCAGAAACATCAGTTGCATTGGGATTTGGTTTCAGATGTGGATTTTTGGGACTTCTCCATATGGAGATTATCCAGGAAAGGCTTGAAAGGGAGTACAACCTTGACCTTATTACAACTGCACCGTCAGTAAGCTATAGAATAACAAAGACCGACGGAACAGTTGAGATGATAGACAACCCAACAAACTACCCCGACCCTGCCCTTATTGCAAAGGCAGAGGAGCCTATGACAGACGCACATATCTACTCCCCGTCAGAATATGTGGGCAACATTATGGAGCTGTGTCAGGACAGACGAGGAAACTTTGTGGGTATGGACTACATTGACTCCGACAGAGTTGACATTCATTACGAACTGCCTTTGGCTGAGATTATATACGACTTTTTCGACACATTAAAGAGCAGAACAAGGGGATACGCTTCCTTTGACTATGAGCTGAAGGACTACGCCGAAAGCAAGCTGGTTAAACTGGATATTATGCTTAACGGTGAGGTGATTGACGCACTTTCCTTTATCATCCACGCCGACAAAGCCTACGGCAGAGCAAGAAAAATGGCGGAAAAGCTAAAGGAAAAAATCCCAAGACAGCTGTTTGAGGTGCCAATCCAAGCCTGTATTGGCGGAAAAATCATTGCAAGGGAAACCGTCAAGGCTATGCGTAAGGATGTTCTTGCCAAGTGCTACGGCGGTGATATCACCCGAAAGAAAAAGCTCCTTGAAAAGCAAAAAGAGGGCAAAAAGCGTATGCGCCAGCTTGGTTCTGTGGAAGTACCACAAGAGGCATTTATGGCTGTGCTTAAGCTGGACAGTGATTGATTTAATAAATTTTTGCGAAAGACACCCCCTGATGCGGTTCTGCATCAGGGGGTGAATTTATTGGTGAAATTAGTTAAGTATTATTTTTTGTCCTCTTGAGATGCAAGCTGAATGTTTTTCTCGATTTTGCCTTTGCCCTCTTCAACATAGCTTGACACCTGGTCGTAGTATTTGTTGTAGTAATGCTCATAGGTATCTACAATGGTGGTTTTGTACCTTGTTGTAAGCATTGTTCCACCAATGAACAGTACAACTGCAACAGCAAGTATGAGGGTGACGATAAACACCTGCTTTGCCTTAATTTTTCCTTTCATATAACCACGACCTTTTGATTATTATACACAAAAGGAGTGCCTTTTTGCAAGGGGAAAGGGAAAATTATAATTGACTATTAGTCGCTAAATCATCAGCATCATATTCCCAGTTGTAATAATAAACCTCTCCGTGGCCGTAACCAAGTGTGCAACGCTCGTAAAATCCTTCTGATTTACACAGAACAGTTAATGCACCGCCCTTGCTGTTTACTTCAAGTACAATTCGTCGATTTACTAACAGATAAACCTTGCCGGGAACGATATATGCACAATTTATGTTTGTATTGTCTTCTGTGGCGCCTAAGGTTGCACCCAAAGACTCTACACTGCAAAGTCTGTATTTTTTGCCTTTGATGCCTGTTCTCCTGTACAAATATTCCTTTCCTGTGGTTGTGTCCTTTTTGCCGAAAACTACCGTTGCACCGTCGTTGGCGGCGTACAGCTTTGTAACATTCTTTGCAACCAATTTGTTGTTGCCCTTTTTGTCAATTCTTCTCAGGTTGTTCACCTTGTTCACATAGTAAAGGTAATTCTTTGTTCCAACTATTTGAGAAGCCTTAAAGGACTCTGTTTTGTTTGTTGCAAGGTCATATACCTTGTTTTCGTTAATAAAATAAATTCTTCCGTTAAAAAGGGTAACATTCCAAGGTGTGTCGTATGAATAGTAATTGTCGTACAAGTTGTCTTTTGGTTTAGGACGTTCAAACAGGGTTGTGGTTTTTCCGTTTTTGATTTTGCAAACTTTTTGGCGACCTTGTATATCATTTATAATAATAATCACAGCAGAACCGTAACCGCCAAGTATTTCTGTGGTATCCTCTTTGCCGTAGAGTTTCTTTCTGTTTTCACCTTTTGTATTTACAGAAAATACATTTTTCAGTTTACAATAATAAACAGTATCCCCTCTTACATAAAAGGAACGAACTGCATTACCCC
>JBJEPA010000002.1:0-2869 GCA_051880995.1 Ruminococcus sp. | reverse complement strand
GCACTTTCAACAAACTCAAATATCGCTAAAACCAGAACAACCAAAGTACCATTTATAGGTCTAATAATTTAGTATAATGTTGATAAAGATTAGGAAAAGTATGTTGAAAATTTCATTTTGGCTGATTATATTTTTATGGAGGTAACTATGGATTGGAATAACAATGGGCATAGGGATAACTTTGATAGTTTTATGGATATTCAATTACTTAACGAGATTTCCTCAAAGCCAACCGGCAAAGATAGTAGCGGGTGTTTGACTTTTGTAATTGCTTCAGTTATTGTCTTTCTTGTGTTCGGATTGATAGGCTCTTCCTGTAATAAGAATAAACACACCTCAAGCTACCGCAGTAACTACCCAACCCACAACTACACAACAAGAACCTACACCACCACCCCACACACAACATATTCAAAATACAACAACTATAAAACTCCTGTAAAGAGTTATTCACAGGATTACGACGAATACAACGCAAAAGACTACTCAGACGTCGAGGACTTCTACGACGACCATTACGACGACTTCGATGACTTTGAGGATGCCGAGGATTATTTTGATGATTATGGGGAGTAACCTGCATTTGTAGTAAAAATAAATAAAAGTGTGTATAGTTTTCGGATAATAATATGTAATTTGTTGAAACAATTGGTGATAAATGTTATAATATATATCAAGTTGCATCCTAATTATTATAAGAGGATTTATTTGTGACAAAAACTATGACCCGATATTAAAAAACAAGAAAAAACTGCAGCTTTCTATGAGGGAAAGGTGAAGCATATCTTCTTTGTAACCGAACCCAAAGGTACTATGGACAGCCTTGAACTCAGACCTATTGAGTAGGCAAAAATTCCCTGTGCAAAAAAGCTGTTTAATGAAATGCCAATGGGCAATGTAAAATATCACGATGTTAATAGCTATCAAAGTTTACTAAATATAATGAACACAATGTGAGGTGATATTCTAATGAAAAAGCTAATTATTGTTTGTGAAGAAAAATGCCGTCAATACGGCGATTATCTTGCGCAGCTTATCAGTTTGGAAGATGATACAGAGAATGAGATGGTAGGAACAAAAGACGGAGAGGTTGCTGCTCAGGTTTGGCTTGAAAAGGACTACAAAGCTAATGCTGCACAGCTATCATCTAACCAATATATTCTCTTTATCGGACAAGATAAACTTATTAAAGAAAAAAGCTCCCATATGAATATGGAGTTTTCAGAGTTTGGAATGAAATACGGTTGGCTTGGAAAGCAGGCTGTGCTTTCTGTTGAGAAAGTAGTTGAAGCCGATAAATATGAGAACTTTATATCATACGTTCAGAATTATCAGCAGAATGTAGAGCAGTTGATTAAAAGTAAGGACAAGAAGACCCTGAAATCAGGTGCTGCTGCAGGGGCTACTAAAGCTGGAGCATTGGCAGTTCTCTCACCGGTAGCATTAGTTCCAATTGCCGGTGTGATGGCTGTAAAAAAATTTACTCTTAACAGCAAGATTAAAGAACAGCAATATAGCTGTGCTGTGATGAAATTCTATTTAGATGACCTGAGCAAGTTTTTAGGTCTGTAAAGAGGTGTGAAGCATAATGGTTGGATTTGAAGAAGGATATTCATATTTTGAGAAAAATGCTTCTGCTTATGCCGCAGCCACTATGTCAG
Organism: Ruminococcus sp.; assembly: GCA_051880995.1. GTDB lineage: Bacteria > Bacillota > Clostridia > Oscillospirales > Acutalibacteraceae > Ruminococcoides. The sequence goes on along the minus strand of JBJEPA010000002.1, from coordinate 1,208 downwards.
ATTCCTATGTTGCGTCTGTGAATGTTGAAATAGATAATTTCGTAAAAGATTTGAATTCTTTTGAGGGTTTTAAGACTGCAACTAGTGTGTTAAAAGGCGATGTTGCAGAATTCTGGCATTTCGGAACATATAATATTGATTCTGCATTGAAAGGTTCATCAAATAGAGCTTTTGTCAATAGAAGCCACGATTTTGCTTCAACTGATATTTCAACCAGTTTTGGAGATAAGTATGGGCTAAAGTATTATAGTGACGGTCAGGCAAGTGCAAAAGCACAAGCTGTGAGTGTTTTCCAAAGGTTTAAGGAGTATCAGAGTAACGGTGGAACAGATAGTTTAGAAGATTTCTTGCAAAGCAGAGGTTATAATAATGCAGAAAGTGTATTGAACGACCCTATTTACTCCGGACAAATTCGTATCATACCCAGTGACCAACTGAAAGAAGCAACACAATATCTTGAACGAATGATTAAGACAGAAGCTGCAAGACGACCGGAACAGGTATATCGTTATCAGGAAACGCTTGATTTATTAAAAGACCGTCTTAGTGACGATAAAGGTGCTGAATCTATACCGCTTTCTAAAAAGGAAGCAGAAACTCTTGCGGCGCTGGCGAAACAAGGAAAGATAGATGCAGATGAATTAGGACTTACGACCGAAGAACTAATCAAATACGATTACATAATTCAACAGGCTTTCCAAGCCGGGCTTACAGCAGCTACTATTTCCGTTGTTTTGAAAGTTGCTCCGGAAATAATCAGGGCAATAGATTATTTGATGAAAAACGGAGAAATCAATACAGAGCAGTTTAAGAAGATAGGATTTGCCGCAGTATCAGGTGGTGCAGAAGGATTTATTAGAGGAAGTGTGTCTGCCGCCATTACAGCTTCCTGTAAAGCCGGTCTATTAGGAGAAGCACTTAAATCCGTTGACCCCACGATTGTTGGTACAGTAACGGTTCTGACGATGAGTGTTATCAAAAACGCTTTTCAAGTAACTATTGGAAAGAAAACAAGAACTCAGCTTTCGGGCGAGGTTGTGAGGGATATGTATATTTCAGCTTGTTCATTGATTGGCGGTGGAATTTCTCAGGCATTCATAGAAGTTCCGGTATTAGGTTATATGATTGGAAGTTTTGTTGGTTCAATCATCGGTTCTTTTACCTACAATGTTGGATATAAAGCAGTTGTATCATTTTGTGTGGACTCA
>JBJEPA010000001.1:0-2870 GCA_051880995.1 Ruminococcus sp. | reverse complement strand
GTTATGAGTACGGCACTTTCAAGGCTGAATGCATTTCTTGACTCCGAGCTTGAACAGCTTTTGTGTTTTGATACAGAGATAGACGCTGAAAAATTCTGCAATGAAAAGTGTGCGATATTCATTGTAATGCCCGAGGAAAACCCCAACACTTTCTTTATGGTTTCGCTTATAATCCAACAGCTCTATCGTGAAATACTTTCAGTTGCAGACGAAAACGGCGGTGTACTGAAAAACCGCTGTGTATTCTTCTGTGACGAGTTCGGAACCTTGCCGAAAATTGATTCGGCAGAGATGATGTTTTCAGCTTCCCGTTCAAGGCGGTTGCAGATAGTACCAATCATTCAATCTTTTGCACAGTTGGAGAAGAATTACGGCAAAGAGGGTGCTAATGTTATCATAGACAACACACAGCTGACTATCTTCGGTGGCTTTGCTCCCAACAGTACAAGTGCAGAAGTGTTATCAAAAGCACTTGGCAGTCGTACCGTTATGAGTGGCTCAGTCAGCAGGAGCAAAAATGATCCGTCACAATCACTGCAGATGATTGAGCGACCATTGATGACTCCCGATGAACTAAAGTCACTTCCCAAAGGAACATTTGTTGTTATGAAAACAGGCTTTTATCCGATGAAAGTCAAGCTTAAATTGTTCTTCAAATGGGGTATTAAATTTGAGGAAAAGTATGAGGTTAAAGAAAACGGCAATCGTGAAGTTCACTATGCCAACCGCTCGGAGTTGTTCAACAACATAATCCAAACATACTGCCCTCACTATCTTGAACAGCCTGTGACTGGTTCGGAATTTGATGAATTAAGCGGTCAGAAAAAGAAGAAAAATGAAAATCTAAAGACCTCACCGAAAGTGGAAGAATCAGCTCCGCAGGAAAAGTCAACAGAGAATGAAAACACTAAAAAGAAAACAGCACCAATCAGAACCGAAAGACCGCTGCAGGAGGTGCTGAATAATGAGTAGATTAACTTTTCTCTATCAAATGGACTTGCCTCACCGAGCCGTAGCAGTCTATACCTACCTCCACGACCGAGCCAACAAAAACGGTGAATGCTGGCCCTCAGTAAAAACAATAGCAGGCGACATTAAGCTGTCGCCTGCCACAGTAAGAAGGGCTATCAAAGATTTAAAAAATGCTAAACTAATTACAACCAAGCAAAGATATAGAAGCAACGGTGAGAAAAGTAGTTTACTGTTTAAAATATGTCCAATTAACTTAAGATTATGACACCACTCCGGTAGCACTGCACTTTATTGTAACGGAGCGTGTATAATCAGCTGACCCTGATATTGTTGTGTGAGTAGCAGTAGCCTTTGCTGTTGCTGTGTTGCCTGATTTGCTGTGAGATGAGGTTTTTATATACCAACTGGCACCGGGTGAGGTTGTGCTATGTGAACAACTTGTACAGGTCGATGTACTGCCATCGTATGAAAATGTAGCCTTAATTGAAACAGACCAAAGTACAGTTCCGCTGCTGTTTTTGTAATAGCTGGTTTTTGTTTTGGTGATTGTATTTGTAGCATATGAAGAAATGCCAGGCTCTGGAGTGTCGTCAGTAATTATTGTTTCAATATAGTCACCATTATCTAAATATTCAATGGTTCTTTCTGTATTGTCGGCAGTTGTAGCACTTACAGGAATACTCAAAAATATAAAACTAATAAGTGCAGTAATTAATGTAATAGTTATTGTTTTCTTCATCGTTTTTCCTCCTTTATTCAATTACAGTTTCAACAAATACCATTTCTTCTCTCATAATCATTTGATGCTCTTCCCACAATATATTTGCATACAGAGTGGAAAGTGATATTAAAATTGCAATTATAATAGCTACTAATGCCTTAATATATTTGCTGATTCTAATTTTTTTAATAACATAAGGTGCACCGATTGCCGAAAAATATTCGGCTACTACATCAACCGGATTTCCGTAGTTTTCATAAAGCTCTTCCTTTGTTGTTGCATTGGATTCTTCGCAGTAATCCTCTATATCCTTGCTCAGTTGTTTTATGTACTTGCGTTCTTTCTTTCCTTTAACAGGGAACATAGCCTTTACTTCTTTGATGTACTCCTTGCACAGCTTATTCATTGTCCTTATCCTCCGTGTTTTCCTTTAATGTTGAAAGTATTTTTTCTACACCCCTGTAAGCGTCACGAAAGTTGTTTAGTAGTTGGGCGTAATAATTCCTTCCGTTTGATTCAAGATGATAATAAATTCTTGTTCTCCGCTTGCCCACAAGTTTAGAATATTGGGTAATTTTACCCTCGTTTTCAAGCTTGTAGGTAACAGCATAAATGGTGTTTTGAGAAATCGCAAGGCACCCGTCGGAAAATTCCTTAATGTACTTAACAATCTCATAGGCGTAGCTATCATGGTCATTCAAAATTGCCAGAATAAGAATTTCTGTTATCCCGCTGAAAAAATTATTTTTAGTACCCATAAAACACCTTCCCAAAATTATGATTTACCAACAATTCTATTATACATAAAAATATTGTAATTTCAATATTTTAAATTTTAAAATATTGTTGACATATTATTTTCTTCAAATTATAATGAAAATATAAAGTTTGCAAACTTATATTATAATAATAAGGGGATGGTTTATTCATTTTGCGAAGAATAGAAGTATATTAAATAAATAATTTATTAAAAAGGAGTTTTTTATTATGTGTAGAAAAACATTAAAATTATTATCATTAATCATTGCAATGATTATGGTTGTATCTGTTATGGTTGTGCCGGTTTCTGCCGCGGGAAAGAGTGTATCTGCATCAGCTACATCTAGTAAAGTGCTTGTAGAAATAAAATATAGTTCTCCTACAACTTTGATTCTATATAAAGTGTCTTGTAGAGAAA